>JACQQP010000007.1 GCA_016206945.1 Candidatus Omnitrophota bacterium
CCTGGGACTTCCTTTTTCCCCACAATTTTAATCAAACCCCGATCCAGAAGCGTAGACAAAACTCCTGAAACGTCGACACCGCGCAAATCCTCTATTTCCGCCCTTGTCACAGGTTGCTTATAGGCAAGGATCGCGAGCGTCTCAAGCGCTGATTGCGTCGCCTGCCTTGCTTTCCTCTGAAGCTCAAGCTTCAAAATCCAAGGAGCATATTTGGGATCCGTGGTGCACTCAAAACCGCCTGCAATTTCCTGAATCCGAAAACTACGACTATCCCGCTCATATTCAGACTGAAGTTCACGCACCAATTTCTCGATTTTAGCTTCCCCATAACCTGTGAGCGCACGTTTTAGATCTCCTAGGGTTATGGGCTTACCCGAGCTAAAAAGAATAGCTTCAACCACCCGCTTCGCTTCTTGCTCGCTATGGACTCGCTCAGACGGAACGTCCGCTTTGGTTACACGCCGCGCATCAGTTTTAATTTCAGGCGGAAGCTGCTCAGAAATTTCCTGAGCAAGTTCTTTACGAAGCGCTTTCAAATGCGCCTCTTTTTCCTTTTCTTTTTGTTTGTCCGTTACTTTCGTCATTAACCTTTACCTCTAACCGTCATTCTGAGCCCCGCAAAGCGGGGCGAAGAATCTCAGAGATCCTTCGCCCCTACGGGGCTCAGGATGACGTGAAAAGTCTTGGCGACTTTTCACGTCACCTTCGTTATGAGAATTTCGCCAAACTGCTTTTCTTGAGCCACTAGGGCAAACTTAGAGCGCACAATTTCAAGAAGCGCTAAGAACGTAGCGATCAATTCATTTTTCGTAAACTTTGCTCCAAAAAGATCACGAAACCTAATTTCACGCCGTTCGGTAAGAATTTGCTTGATTTGCTCGATTTTTTCTTCGATCGAAATAACTTCTTCAAATACCTCGTGAAAAGTCTCCTTTGAAACGCCTTGAAGCACCGATTGAAACGCATTCAAAAGATCGAAGAGATTCGCGCTGAAAGTGTCAATCGCGATATCTTCAGGAGAAAGGGCGTTCAAATAATAATCAGCCACTTGACGCGTAAACATTTTCCCTCGCTCATCCTCAAGAAACCCAAGTTTTTTCGCCGCCTCGCGAAACGCTTGATATTCGAGGAGTTTCCGCACCAGTACTGCGCGCGGATCCTCGCCTTCTTCCTCTTCGGCCTCCGTCAGTGGAAGAAGCATTTTTGATTTGATATAAATCAAAGTAGCCGCCATCACCAGGAATTCGCCGGCGATCTCAAGATCAAATTCCTTCATTTGTTTCAAGTGTTCCAAATATTGTTTCGTGATAACTGAAATTTCAATATTGTAAATATCCATCTCATTCTTCTTGATCAAATCAAGAAGAAGATCAAATGGACCTTCATAAACCGGAAGTCTCACCATCAATGGGTCGTATGGTACGTTTTCCTTTTTTTCTCCTATCTGTCCCGATGTCACTTCCCCCCTCGGTGGGGGAAGGCTAGGATGGGGGGGAATGTACCCCCCACCTTTTCCGCCAAACAGATCGGCGGATCCGCCGCGCATTTTGGCGGAATCCTCCCCCACAGGGGGGGAGGAATGCTCAAAGTTTTGTCCTCGCGATTTGTCTTCCATTTAAATTCCTATTCCCACCGCGTCCTTCGCTTCGGCTAATGTCTGCGATGCAACCGCCCGCGCTTTTTTAGAGCCTTCGATCAAAATATCGCGGATCCTGTTGCGTTCAGATTCCAATTTCTTCCTCCGTTCATAAATAGGCTTTAAAAAAGGCGCAAGATGCGAAGCCATTTCCTGTTTGCACTCCACACAACCCCGCGCGGCGGTGCGGCATTCCCTCGCTACGGTTTCCTGATTTTCCTTATTGAAAATCGTATGGAAAAAATAGACCGGGCAAATCTCGGGATGCCCCTTATCCTGCCGCCTCTTACGGGCTGGATCTGTCACCATTTGCATTACTTTTTTATCGACTTCTTGAGGGGAATCTGAAAGATCGATGGTATTGGCGTAACTCTTGCTCATCTTGCGCCCATCGGTACCGGGCACTTTAGGCGTCTTCGTTAAAATAGCTTCCGCTTCTTTAAATACTTTTTTGTATAAATGGTTGAACCGGCGCGCAATTTCGCGTGCGAGCTCCAAATGAGGGAGCTGATCTTCTCCAACGGGCACCGCATCCGCTTTGTAAAGCAAAATATCCGCCGCCTGAAGCACGGGATACCCCAAAAATCCATGTGTCGCCAGGTCTTTTCCTTTTTGCTCATTGAGCTGGTCCTTATAAGTCGGATTCCGCTCCAGCCAGGAAAGCGGCGTAATCATCGAAAGAAGCAGAGCAAGTTCCGCATGCTCAGGCACAAGACTTTGAAGAAAGATGGTCGATTTATTCGGCTCAAGCCCCGCCGCTATATAATCGATTACCACTTCGATCACATTGGCTTTGATCTGCGACTGAGAAGCATACTCGGTCGTAAGGGCATGCCAATCGGCGATCATAAAGTAAGATTCCGCGCCCTCTAATTTCTTCCAATTTTCAAGTGCCCCTAGGAGATTTCCCACATGGAGCTTCGCGGTGGGACGCATTCCGCTCAGGATTCGTTTCGGCATACCTATCTCTTTGATGGTAAAAGCGTTGTATCTTATACGAGAAGTACGGTGGGTGTCAATTAACGTAATGGATTGCA
This sequence comes from Candidatus Omnitrophota bacterium, assembly GCA_016206945.1. Taxonomy (GTDB): domain Bacteria; phylum Omnitrophota; class Omnitrophia; order Omnitrophales; family Danuiimicrobiaceae; genus 01-FULL-45-10b. The sequence goes on from JACQQP010000007.1 coordinate 2,674, forward strand.
GTGACCGCCGATTCTGGGAGAAACAGATATCAAGTTATATCTGCTCTCCTCAGAACCGGCAGCGTCTAGTTCATTTGATTCGTTCGTTAACGAATCGGACGGCCACGATTACCTGTTTGTTCTTTGCGGTCGTCTTTAACACGCCCGAAGGGCTCGAGCATTTCAGGTTTCCCTTTGCCTCTCCCCACAGAATGGCCTAAGCCCGGCCGACCTGCTCCATTTGAAGGAGTGACCTTCCTCGGGACGTAATTCGGGTCGGAGCCATAACCGGGACGACCTGACCCGCTTGGAGCAACGGGCTTTCTCGGGATGTAATTGGGGTCAAATCCGAAGCCCGGCCGACCTGCTCCACTTGAAGGAGTGACCTTCCTCGGGACGTAATTCGGGTCGGAGCCATAACCGGGACGACCTGGCGAATGGATCACCTGCTCCCGTATCTTTCGGCCACGGTTTCCCGTACGTTCCTTGCGGCCGTCTTTCACCTTCCCATAGGGATCGAGCTTCGCAACAGGCTCGACCTTCGCAATCGTTTCCACTGGCGGAGGAAGTTTGCTGAGCGCGCCGCCTTCAAAAACAGCAAGTTGCCCGTCGCTTGAAACTTTCTTCTGCTTGACGAGCCAACCTTCCTCAGCATATCCAACGCCGGCAAAAACAATCGCAATCATCCCCACCAAAAACCGAACCAACATTTTATTCATCTTCATTACCACACCTCCCAAGATACAATTGACGCATTAAATTACGCATTAAGCTCATAGAAATCTTCCGCGTTGGGAATATCGATATAATCTTTCATTTCGGCCCAAGATGTTGGTTTCCGGCCGTTCATCGCTTCAAAGATCACGATGGCCGTATAGATATTTTGCAATTCTTTCTCTGCCTTCTGATCCTCTGCATTTTGACGCATTCGAAGAAAATTTGGCAAGCTGACACTCAGAAGAAGCGCAAGGATTGCAACCGTAATCACCAAGTCAAGCACCGTGAATCCTTTCATTGTGTTCACCTGTGAAAACAAAAATGCCCACCCTCGATACCCTATCGAAAGTGGGCCCCATCCATACATTGCCCTCTTCGGTAGTTCAGCCGCCTTGCCCCCTTTTGTGGTTTAGGCCCGCAACTTTGCGTCCCCAGCTTTCGCTGTGTTTGCCGTTATCGAAGGGCTTTAAGTCCCTTTTTGTCTTTACTTTAAAGTATAGCCTAGGCTCCCATTAAATCAAGGGAAGGCAACATAACCGCCCTGCCCGAGCCAACTTTCTTCATCAATTTATTAACCGATCGCATCTCGTTTCCCAAGACTCAGATAGACGA
>JACQQP010000106.1 GCA_016206945.1 Candidatus Omnitrophota bacterium
CGGATATTCATCCCTCACCCTATCCCTCTCCCCAGAGGGGAGAGGGGAGGTCAGTGGCAGGACTCCTTCTACCTTTGGGAGAGGGGAGAGGGAGGGGGAAGAGGGGAAACGAGATTGGTTGCGGAAGGGCCACATATTTCCTGAAAGCGATCCCTTGATTCATTATTTGGAACGTGAGCGCACACCCCTCGATATCGAACGCGTGAAGGAATGGGCGGAGAGTGGGGGGCCGAAAAATGCGAGGAAGGCAGAAGGCAGAAAGCAGAAGGCACGGTATGATTTCGGGGTGATTCGGAGGAGAATGGAGGAGCTTCAGGCGGCGTGCTGCGTGCCGAGTTTTTTGGGTGAGCGGTTGAGAAACGTGCTCATTTTGGGTGAGAAAAAATCAGGGGACTTTTATTCGGATGAAGATTTAAGCGTGCTTTATACGCTTGCGCAAGAATCGGCCATTGCGATTGAAAACGCGCGGCTTTATGATCAGGCGATTGAAAAAGCCAAGGAACTTGAAGCGATTAACGACGAGCTCAATACGGCTCAGACCAATTTGCTCCGTGCTTTGGATGAAACCGAAGTGGCCAATAAAAAACTCCGCGACACCCATGCCCAGCTCATCCATGAACAGAAGATGGCCACTTTGGGACGCTTGGCGTCTTCCGTCGGCCATGAGGTGAATAATCCGCTTACGATCCTTTCCATGAATGTGAGCCGCGCGATTCTCAAATACCGCCAAGACCCTAATCTTAAAGTAGGTCAAGTCATGGAGATTTTCCAGAAGATGGAACAAAATATCTCGCGGATCAAGGCCGTCGTGAATACGTTGACGGGCCTTCTTAAGAAGTCCGAGCGCGGGAAATTCGAGGCCCTTTCCCTGAAACTCATTCTGGAAGAGACGCTTCCCCTAGTTCAATTTCAAACCTATCTTGAAAATCTCACCGGCACCGAAGTCGTCTTTGACGTTCCCGCGGGCCTTCCTTTAATTAAGGGAGACCTCGAGCGGCTTCAGGAAGTCTTCCTCAATCTCTTCATCAACGCCTATCACGCGATGGAGGGGAAGCGCGATCGGAAAATTGTCGTGACGGCGCACGAAGACCCCGCGCATCCCGCCATGGTCTTAATCGAATTCGCCGATAATGGTTCTGGCATGAGCGATGAGGTGATGAAAAAGGTGTTTAATTACGGTTTCACGACGAAGCCGGCGGGAAAAGGCTCGGGCATGGGACTTTACATGTGCCGCTACATCATTGAACTCCACGGCGGCGAAGTCAAAGTCCGTTCCAAACTTGGCGGAGGCACCACCTTCGTGATCACGCTTCCCATCTATTACGAACCCACCTCCTTTTCAGCCGGCGAATCTGCCATTCAGTAAGCGATTCTTATAAAAGTTCTAATTAAGCTTGGTTTTCCCCTTAAACGATCTATTTTAATGAGATTTATCCATTCTCAATGGATAAATCGTTCTTTTCTTCGTGTCACTGCTTGAAGTAGATGGGCTTTAAAGATAAACTTCAGTTGATTTTCAGTTAATTTTTTTGTTGGAAACCAACATGACGTTACACACCAAGACCCGCCTCGGGATATTTCGTGTTGTTTCTTTTTTAATTCTTGTCGCTTTCGTTTCAAACCAAATCATTCCGCAAGGTCTTGCAAATGCCGCTTACGTTAATGAAATTCAAGAAACACCTCTTCCTGAAACGTCTGAGATCTCAAAACCGCTTGAACAGCCAAATACTGAATTGTCCCCCGAGACTTCAATCGACTTTCTTCAAAATGATTCACCGCTTTCGCCACCAACTCTTGACGTCATTCTGAGCCCTTCGCCCGTCATCCTGAGCGAAGTGCCCGCCAAACAGCGCAGCGGGTCCGCCACGAATTTTGGCGGAAAGGATCTCAGGGTAAACTCCGCGAAGAATCTCGAAGATCCTTCGCCCGCCAAAGAACTGTGGCGGGCTCAGGATGACACGGATCACGATTACGAGCGCTATGACTTTGAAGACGCCCTCGATCTTCTGCGTCCTGAATATGCCAGCGCTGTGATTGTGAAGAATCTTAGCGAAGAAGACTTAAAATCCCTTCTCGATCTTGATTTTGAAGTAGCCATTGTCATTTTGAAAGGTGAACTTGTTTTATTCACCACGGGAAGGGAAGAAAAAATTGGAATCACCGGACCTGCCAAAAAGCTTCTTGAAGAAGCAAGTTTCATTTCTCATACTCATGTGACAGAAGTATCTCAATCGGGCCCATCTGCTTTTGATCTTGATCATGCGGTAAACGCTCCTCTTTTCGAATATGTCGTCACTCAAAATGGAGCTTATGCATATAACAACTTAGGTTCCGCAAATGGCGGTGATCTTTATTCTCTTAACGAATATTTAAATTTCCTGAATCAAGCTTTGGTTACCCCCCACCTCAATCCTCCCCCCGCATCGCGGGGGGAGGCAGGGAGGGGGGATCAAGTCCTCGCTCGTTCCTATCTCAATCGATTCATCCGCGAGATGGATTTGCTTAACGAAGCGCCTCCGCTCGAACAGGAGCCTTTCCGTAGGTCCGAAACAGAACCCGGCCTTGTGGGTTATTGGAATTTTGAAGGAGGGACGGCCACGGATCAATCAGGAACGGGAAATGACGGCACCTTGATGAATGGCACTGCTATAACTACGGATCATCCCGCCGTCAATTTCACAAACACAGGAAGTCTCAGTTTTGACGGAATGAATGATTACGTGGATATGGGGAATGCTCCATCGCTTCAATTGACGGGAGCGATGAGTGTTTCAGTGTGGGTGTATGTAAATTCCTTTGGGAGCGGTTCGGCTACAAATTCACGGTTTGTTTCAAAGAGCGGCTTATCTGGACAGCGAGGCTGGGAGTTGAATCTGGAGAGTGCTACCGGGAAGGTCCGTTTCGCAGTTTCCCCTGACGGTTCAACAACGACGCTTGTCAATGCTCCATCGCCAACTGTAACAGGGCAATGGGTGCATTACGTTGGAACCTATGAACCAGGTGTTGCTCTTCGCATCTATGTTGATGGTGTCCTCAATAATTCCAACACGGTTGGCATTCCTTCCTCACAGTACAATACGGCAAACAATGTATGGATGGGAGGTCGCACGGGGTGTAGCAACTGCTATTTGAACGGCCTCATCGATGATGTCCGTCTTTACAACCGCGCACTCAGCCAAGCTGAAGTGCTCAATCTCGCGCAAGGAAATCTCCCGGATTACACAGTTCCAACGGGTTCCATCGATATCAATTCTGGCGCCGCTTATACCAATTCTACGTCTGTGACTTTGAATCTGTCTGCTGCAGATACCGGCTCTGGAATCGATAAGATGAGCTTTTCAACGGACAATCAAAATTGGTCTGTTCCTGAAGCCTATGGAACGACTCACCCTTTTACACTTCCGACAGGTGATGGCTCAAAAACCGTCTCTATTAAATATTACGATAAAGTTGGAAACGTAAGTTCCGTTTATTCCAAATCGATCATTTTGGATACGGTCCCGCCCACTGGAACAATCAAAATCGATAACGATGCTGCAAGCACCAATTCCACCACGGTCACGTTGAATCTGACCGGCGCAGACCTTACTTCGGGCGTCGCCCAAATGCGCTTCTCCACGGATGGAGTGAATTGGACCGATTGGGAAACGTTTAATTCAACCAAGTCTAATTTTATTCTTCCCACAGGCGATGGACTTAAGACGGTTTATGTTGAATTCAAAGATAATGCGGATTTGGTCGCGCAGTTTTCGGATCAGATTACGCTGACCACAACACCAGCTCCAGGCACCGTAACGCCCGATCCTACGTTAACGAGCGCCAATCTCACTTCATTTTCAGGTTCTCCGAGACTCATCCTCATGGATGGTTCTTCCTCAAACACTCAAGTCATTCAGCAGTCTCCAGGCCAGTCTCAATTGAGTTATGATGTCACTCAAGCTGGTTCCAAGTCTGGCACCTATGTCAGCTTTGATAATCCGACAACCACAACTGTGGAAGTAGGCAACCTTTCCACATTAACAGATCTGATCGTAGGAATCTCCGGTCCTTCAGGTTCTCAAGTGAAATTTGAAGTAGAAGATTCCCTCGGCGCCACCTCCGAAGTCACTTTGATTAATCTTAATACCACAATGCAGTACTACAAAATCTCAAAGACACTCTTCACCGGAATCGATTGGACCAAAGTGAAACGGTTCACTTATTCCATTGATGATTCTTTAACCACCGTTTCCCAAGGAACGCTTACGATTCAAACGAAAATCCTTCTTTACCACATCAGTTCGGCCAGCACCCTTCCAGACGCTCCGGTTCCTATGGTTTTGGAAGGTTCAACCAGTACCACCTATTTAAATCAGTTTAATCCTTATCAGATCACTCTTAATTATGATGTGAGTCCTGCTTCAAGTTTCTCAGGATCTACATTTAGTTTCGATAATGTTTCGACTCAAGGAGTTGAAACAGGAGATATTTCCCAAGGAAATACATTTACCGTTGGTCTTGTAAGCGGCAATTCTTCCCTTAAGAATATCAAAGTAGAAATTGAATACTTAGACGGAACTAAATCAGCAACCATTCTAAGTAACATCTCACCAACGACTCAATATTACACGCTTCAAAAATCTCAATTCTTGGGAATCGATTGGACTCAGGTTAAAAGAGTCAATTTCATTGTGGAAAGGAGTTTTCTCACCTCCAACTTCAAAAGCTGGATTAGAA
>JACQQP010000008.1 GCA_016206945.1 Candidatus Omnitrophota bacterium
GAAAACAGAGAACGGAGTACAGAGTACAGAAGATTAGGTTCCGTTCTTTTTTACTCTGTACTCTGTTATCTGTACTCTGTTTCCAGAGGTGATGGGATGAACCTCTTGCGACGTTATTGCCTGCGTGAGCTGACTTATCCTTTTTTGATATCTCTTTTTCTAGTGGCCTTTATTTTTATGGCTGGCAATTTGCTGATTAGTATCGTTGACCTATTGGTCAACAAAGGGGTTGGAATTTTTGATGTGCTGAAGCTTATTATGCTCAGCGTTCCGAGCGTTCTCGGGTTTATTATGCCCACTTCAGCTTTGGCGAGCGTTCTTTTGGTCTTCGGAAGTTTCGCTCAAAATAACGAGATCATAGCGATGAAGGCAAGCGGAATTCATATTTTTAGACTCTTCATCCCAGTCATCGGCGTTGCTTTTTTGCTCAGTCTTTTTTCTCTTTTTCTGATCGATCAAATAGAGCCGAGATCTGAATATGCCTACCGTCAACTCATCCGCTCGCTTGTGGTGAAGCGGCCCGCGGCTTATCTGGAGGCCGGCCGCTTTATTAAGGATTTCGAGGGCTACACATTTTGGATCAATTCGATTAAAGGCAATCGATTGGAGGGCGTTACTGTTTTTCAGTACCAAGAGGCGAAACCGACGCGGACCATTTTGGCAGAGAGAGGAGAGATCATTTCGGCTCCCGATCAAAAGTCTTTCGCCTTAAGGCTTTATAACGGAACGAGCGATGAGCCGAATCCAGAAAACCCTTCAGTTCTCTATAAATTGAATTTTAAAACCTTTCTTCTTTCCAACATTGCCACAGGTAAGAAAAAAGGCGGTGCGGGGAAAAAAGAAAAGGAAATGACGATCGACGAACTCCTTTATCAGTTAAAGTATAATGAAGAAGCAAAGAGAACCGCCAAGAAAAGGCGCGAGATTGAGTCCGAAATTCACAAGAAAATCTCCTTTTCCTTTGGTACTTTGATATTTGTGCTGGTCGGTCTTCCAACGGCCATCATCAGTCGACGTGGCGACATCGTGGTTAGTTTTCTGGTGGCGATAACGGTCGTCGCTACTTATTATGGCTTGTTCGTGTGGGGGAGGATTATGTCGATCGATGGCTACCTTCCTCCTTGGATCGCGCTCTGGCTTCCTAATGCCATTCTCTTGGGCATAGCCGCTTTTCTCACGAGAAAAATGATTCGGTTGTAAATGGAAACCCTCCTTGTAAGCGCTCCTCCGCTTTGCTATACTTACACAAAGATTAAATTGTTCTTTTCCAGGCGGTGTTGTAAGAGATGATCGCTCGCCATGTAGTTTGGCGGGAGGAAAGTCCGAGCTCCAAAGGGCAGGGTGCTCCGTAATTCGGAGGATTGTTCGCCGTAAGGTGGACAAGACGGAAAGTGCCACAGAAAATAAACAGCCTAGCACTTATTTGTCCTAAGCAATTTAGACAAATAAGTGCTGGGTCAAGGTGAAACGGCGGCACTCATCCTCATTTATTAGTTTAATTGAAGATGAGGGCAGTCACTGCCGCATTCACGTGCGGCTGTGGCGGTGTAAGAGACCACCGGTCCTGAGGTAACGAGGGACGCATGGTAAACCCCACTTGGAGAAAGACCGAATAGAAGACTGAGAGCTCGCCCAAAAAACATCGAGCCAAGGAATGGCCCGTTCCTTTATAGGTCTTGGGTTGGTCGCACGAGACAGCGCGAGAGCGCAGTCCTAGACAGATGATCATCACCCAGCACTTATTTGCTCGATTATTAATTATTAGAGCAAATAAGTGCTGGGAACAGAACTCGGCTTAACTTAGAACACCGCCTAATTTTTTTGCGGGACTTCAAGATTTGACTTGACGTTTAGCGTTTTTGCGGGTAATGTTGTGTCGACTTTAGCAGTAACTACCTTTTAAGCTGGTTCTGAGAAACCAGTAAGGGTGAAAAGATGAAAAACTATCTGTTTAAGTATTCATTTAATGCAGCTCACTGAAAAGTGAGCTATTTTTTTGCCTGGAGACTGAGACGAAATGACACGATGGGTTGAGGTTAATAGGTTATGAGTCAAAAAGTGACCCAAATCCTCTTGCCAGAGGAAATGGCGAGAGCCATCACCAGAATTGCCCATGAAATACTTGAAAAAAATAAGGGTACTCAGGATCTTGTTTTGGTTGGGATTCATACGGGAGGTGCTTTTTTGGCGAAGAGATTTCAGAGCCAAATTCGCACGATCGAAGGCCATGAGATTCCTCTTGGGCTTTTGGACATCACGCTTTACCGCGATGACCTGACAGAAATCGGCCCTCAACCCAATGTGGGAGAGACTGCGATTGATTTTGATGTGGATGGTAAGAAAATAGTTCTCGTGGATGACGTCCTTTTCACGGGCCGTACGATTCGCTGCGCTTTGGATGCCCTGATTGATTTTGGGCGGCCTGAGTCGATTCAACTTGCTGTTCTCATTGATCGGGGACATCGGGAACTTCCTGTTAAGCCCGATTATGTGGGAAAAAATATCCCAACCGCAAAGGCTGAAAGGGTGATCGTGAAATTCAAAGAGCATGATGGTGAGGATGGGGTCGTTGTGGTAGGAGGGGTAGGATGATCCCATCACCTGCTTTAGGCCCTTCGGGCCTATTTCTAAAAGAAATCTCGCCGCTGGGTGATGGTGGTAGAAGCGGCGAGGAAAGCAGGTGATTGGGATGATCCCATC
>JACQQP010000104.1 GCA_016206945.1 Candidatus Omnitrophota bacterium
CACGAACGCACCATCCTTCTTTCAACTCATATTCTCTCTGAAGTTCAAATGACTTGCGAGCGGGTTCTGATCTTGAATGAAGGCCGCGTGGCTGCTTCCTTGGAATTGAAATCTACCCAAGGTAACTTGGAAGATATTTTTCTTAACGTGGTCAGCAAGGAAGGCGAGTTATGTCAAAGATAATCGCCATTGCGAGACGGGACTTGACTGCTTGGCTTCATACGTTTTCTTTTTATCTCTTGGCGGCTTTCTTTTTGGGGGTAACCGGTTATTTTTTCTGGTCAGATCTCAGTTACTTCAGTTTGGTTTCATTTCAGGCGGCTTCGAATCCCGCAGTTGAGGTAAAAGGGTTAAATCTAACGGAGGGGATTTTGAGTCTCTTTCTTGCGAATGTGACTGTTTTATTGCTCCTTTTGATTCCGATTCTTACCATGCGGTCCTTCGCGGAGGAAAAAAGGCAAGGCACTTTAGAGCTGCTCTTGGCTTATCCCGTTTATGATTTTCAACTTGTCGCTGGAAAGTTTTTTGCCCTTTTGATGATGCTTTCACTCTTGCTTCTTCCGACCGTTTCATACTTTTTTCTGGCGCGATGGGTCGGGGCTCGGTTCGAACTGGCTACCCTGGGGACGGGTTATTTGGGTCTCGTCCTTGTGGCGGCGAGTTACGCGGCCTTAGGCTTATTTACCTCATCACTGACCGAACACCAGGCAGTGAGCGCGGGCATTGGGTTTGCCGTTCTTCTTTTTTTCTGGGTCGTTGGTTGGATGGCGGAATGGACAAGTCCTGATTTGGGTCATGTGTTTCGGGAGCTATCACTGGTGGAGCACTTTCGGGACCTCACGCGCGGAGTGGTGGACACGAGAGATATTGCTTACTTTGGTTTATTCATCGGGTTTTTTCTTTATGCAACACGCTTAACCTTAGGAATTAGGACCTGGAAAAAATGACCTTTCGGTTTCGGAATCTGTTTTCTGGATTTCAATTTATTACGATTCTGATTTCCGCTTTTTTGATCGTCCTGTTCAGTTATCTCATTTTTCGTCTGTATCGCTATCGGTTTGATTTGAGCGAAGGGAAAGTCTACAGCCTCGCAGACCAAACGATTAAAATTCTCAAGGCATTTCAACCGGAACCCATTCATGTGTATGGATTCTTTCGTGAGGATCAACCTGCAAAACGGACACTTGAGGATTTGCTTAAAGAGTATGGCTACCGCTACGGAGAATTTCATTATGAGTTTTATGACCCTGATCGGATGCCCGCCAAGGCGAAACAATATCAAGTTGATGCCTATGAGACGATCGTGATTGAAGCGAAAGGAAGACGGGAGAAAACGACACAGATCAGTGAAGAAGCGATTACGAATCTCCTTTCCAGGTTGCTTCGCCAGGAAATGAAGCAGGTGGTATTCGCACAAGGATATGGCGGTCCCGCTTTGGACGAAAAAGAAAAGAAAACGGGCTACGGCCTCTTGAAAGAAAAGCTTCTCAATTCGAATTATGAAGTGAAAGAAACTTTTATTCCCCGCGATAAGATTTCAAGGGGCACTGACCTTTTGGTTTTGGGCGGGCCTCGGGTGGATTTACTTCCTGAGGAGCTAAATCTCATTCAAAAGTACTTTGATCGCGGAGGCAATATCTTGATTTTGATGGATCCTGTGAATCCAGGTGAGGGTAAAAATTTGGGGACCTTTCTTTTGGAATATGGGATTGAGCTTGGCGATAACGTTATTGTGGATAAGTTGAGCAAACTTTTCGGTGGCGATAATTTGATTCCGCTTGTTTCTGATTATAAGGCACATGCCATTACGAGAGGTTTTCGTCTCACTTCATTCTTCTCGATTGCCAGATCCGTTCGAAAGACAACCAAGATCCCGGCCGGCTTTGAGGTCACGGAAATTGCGTGGACAGGGCCTGGAAGTTGGGCCGAGACCGATCTAAAAAACCTTGGGGAGGGAGTGGCCGATTTCGATCCGAAACGCGACCAAAAGGGCCCTCTTCCCGTTGCCGTAGCGCTCCAAGGGAGCGGCGGTAAGGGACGGTTGGTTGTTTTCGGCGATAGCGACTTCGTTGCGAACAGTTATCTCAATCTTTCGGGGAATAGCGATCTTATTTTAAATACAATCGCTTGGCTCACGGGCGATGAGTTTGCCATTTCGATAAGACCGCGCATGCGCGAGACAACTCCTCTTTATTTGAAGGAAGTGGATCAGCGCTTTCTTTTTGTTGTGCCTGTCCTGGGATTTCCCATGCTTAGTATTATGATGGGAAGTTGTATCTTCTTTTGGAGGAGAAGATTTCATTAGGCGGGTGATGGGATGATCCCACCACCTGCTTGCCAAGAACGCGCTGATAGACCTGATAACCAAGCGCGCTCTTGTATCTTCCTGGGAAGATTTCACCGCCCCGTGAGCGGTGAACAAAAGGCGGTGAACAATCAGGTGATGGGATGAGTTGGCGCAAAACGTTCTTTTTCCTGTTGGCGGTTGCTTTCCTTGCGGGTTTTTATTACTTCAGAGCGCGCCAAGAGCATTTTTCTAAAGACCCCTTCTCGTTTTCTAGAGAAGCAGCCAGAACGAATGTTTTGACCCTGGCCGATGGTGAGCGCGTCGGGCACTTAACGATTCAGGACGCTTCAAGGGGAAGTGAAATCGCCCTCTTCAAAGCCCAGAAAAAAAATTGGCACATGGTTCGACCGATTCGTTATCCTGCCGAGTCTCTCATCGTAGATGGGCTCGTGAGTTTGCTTAAACTTTCGCCGCGCGCCCGTCAGCTTTCTTTTGAAGGACTTGGAGCCGATGAATTTGGTTTTGACGCGCCTCGGCTTAGGATTTGCGTTTCAACCGATCGCAGTTCAAAAGAGCGGTGTCTTTTGGTAGGTTCCGATGCGGTCGTTGCCAAGGGAGCCTATGCGAAGTGGGAAGACGAATCCAAATATTTCCTTGTGAGTCGCGATTTTCTGAACGCGTTCGATAAAACGCTTTACTCGCTTCGGAAGAAGCAGGTTTTTACACTGCTCGATCAAGAGGTTATGTCCATCGAATTTTTATCTCGTGAGGAAGAGCGGTTCATTAAGTCCGACGGGAAAAACTGGTCGCTCGAAAAACCTCTCAAAGCAGCCCTCGGTTCTGAAGCAATGAATCGCCTCCTGATGCGGTTGAATGACTTGTATGTGAAGGAGTTTTTGGATAACGAAAATGCAAGGAATCCCAGGCTGGGTTTTGAGCCCGCGGACAAGCGCATTCGCGTTACCTTTCGTGATGGTTCCCATGAGATGCTCATTCAAGGTCGCGAAGCAAAGGGTAAGGATGCGTACTACGCTAAAAAGGGAGATCAAGAAACGGTCCTTCTCATTTCTTTGGGGAAACTGAACAAGGTCGAAAGCGCGTTTCGAGATCTCATTTCTTAATTGGTTTCTTGTTGCAGACTCAAAGCCCATCGCTGGAAAAAAATACCAAATTCGAACCGTCTATGCTAAATTACGTTTCTATCGATCGCCAATTGCGCGATATCAAGGAGCGCATTGTGAAAGCTTGCGAACGGGCACGGCGCGATCCCAAAGCAATCGAGCTCGTTTTGGTCACAAAAGAAGTTGAACCCAAGAGAGTTCGGGAAGCCTATGACCTTGGCATTCGGGATTTTGGCGAAAACCGGGCTCAAGAATTCGTAGAAAAGAAGGAGAATTTGCCCAGGGATATCAGATGGCATTTTATCGGTTCTCTGCAAACGAATAAGGTGAAATTTCTGGTGGGACAAGTGGTTTTAATTCATTCTTGCGATCGATTGGAATTGGCAGAAGCGCTTGAAAAGCAAGCGAAAAAAGCGGCCGAGACCGTCGATCTATTAATTCAAGTGAACACGTCTGGCGAAGAGACCAAACACGGCTTCGAACCCGACGTCGTTGAAGCGGCGGTTTCGAAAATCTCGGGCATGGGTCGTCTGAAGATCCGCGGTTTGATGAGCATTGGGCCGAACACTGAGAATCAAGAAGAAATTCGAAGGTCGTTTCGTTCCTTGCGGCTTTTACGGGATCAATTGAAGAAATCGCATCCGGCCATGGATTGGCGTTATCTGTCGATGGGGATGAGTTCGGATTTTGAATTTGCCATTGAAGAAGGAGCGAATTTGCTGAGAATCGGCACCGCCGTCTTCGGGGAAAGAAAAAAGTGAAACGTCTTCGCAAGACGATTGGAATCATTGGTTGCGGGAACATGGGAAGCGCTATTTTGTCCGGGCTTCTTAAAAATCGCATTGCCCGTTCCAATCACCTTTTTGTTTACGATTCGGTTCGTTCCAAACGGATTGCGCTCGCAAGCAGATTCAAAGCTCGTGTTGCCAAAAGCAATGAAGATTTAATGGGTCAGGTGGACATCGTGCTTTTGGCAGTAAAACCGCAGGATCTTAAATCGGTTGCTCACGAAATGCGCAAAGGACTTCGCTTGGGTCAGACCGTCATTAGTATTTTGGCAGGAACGCCTGTTGCCAAATTGCGCCGCGCGTTTGGAAATAAAGTTGCGATGGTCCGAGCCATGCCTAACTTAGGGATACAAGTTGGCGAAGGCATGACCGCACTTACCGGCTCGGCTCGATCGGCACTTGCTCATGCTGAGGCAATTTTCTTGGGCTGCGGTAAAGTGATTCGGCTTTCGGAGAAGTATTTTGATTTGGTGACCGCTGTGAGTGGAAGCGGTCCCGCCTATTTTCTTCTCCTGATGGAACTTCTCGCCACAGCAGCCCATCGCGGAGGGATATCAAAAGAAGCAGCCGAGCTTCTTGCGATTCAAACGGCTTTCGGGACGGGGAAATTGGCGGCTGTTTCTCCCCATTCACCGGGCGAGCTTCGTAAAAGGGTCACTTCAAAAAAAGGAACGACCGAGGCCGCACTTCATTACCTCGAAAAAAAGAGGTTTTCAAACCTATTTCTGCGAGCGGTGGAGCAAGCGGTTCGCCGTTCTCGCGAGTTGAGTGCCATTTAGCAAAGGAGGAGCCCATGTTTGTCATTGGACAGTTTTTTGCATCCCTCGCCGTTTTATTTTCGATGATCTTTAAAGTCATTTATTTTTTGCTTGTGATTCGCATCGTCCTCTCATGGTTTCAAGTGAATCCTTTTTCTGAGCCCGTGAATCTTCTTTATCGTGTGACCGACCCGATCTTGCTCCCCTTAAGGAGGCTGCCGCTGCAGGTAGGGATGATCGATTTTTCTCCCGTCGTTGCGTTTATCCTATTAAGTTTTATTGATCATTTTGTCGTCGGCATCTTGCAACAGCTTGCCTATCGCTTCGCCTAAGACGGCCCATATGAGGTCCTCTTTGCTTCATTCAAGCCTGGTTCAACGCATCAATAAGTCCGTTCATGCAATTTGGCAGAAGACAGCGTTTCATCCCGATATCGCCATTATTTTAGGAACGGGCCTCGGCAATTTAACAAAAAGAGTAACGAAAGAGGTTGCCGTATCTTATGAGTCCATTCCAGGTTTTCCGCGCTCCACGGTCGAGTCTCATGCGGGGCGGCTTCTTTTTGGGATGTTGGGCGGAAAAAGAGTGGTCGTGATGGACGGCCGTTTTCACTATTATGAGGGATATACCTTGGAACAGGTGACTTTTCCGGTGCGTGTCCTGAGGAAATTGGGTGCAAAAATCTTAATCGTTTCCAATGCGGCAGGGGCGCTCGACTTGACGTACAAAAAGGGCGACCTTGTTTTAATTGAAGACCACATTAACCTGATGGGCATCAATCCCCTCATAGGTCCTAATGACGAACAGCTCGGTGTCAGATTTCCGGATATGAGTGAACCTTATTCGAAACGGCTGATGGCTGTGGCTGAAAAGTCAGCCCATGAAAGACGTATTCCACTAAAGCGGGGAGTTTATCTCGCGGTGAGCGGTCCCAATCTCGAAACCCGGGCTGAATATCGGTTCATGAGAAAACTGGGAGCAGATTTGGTTGGAATGTCCACCGTTCCTGAGGTGATCGTGGGCGTACATGCTGGATTTGAAATCCTTGGCCTCAGTGTGGTGACTGATCTTTGCGATCCCGACCACCTGAAGCCCGTTAATATCGAGGAAATTATCCGTACCGCAACGGAAGCAGGGCCAAAACTGGATCAATTGGTAGAATCTGTGGTTCATAAACTCCCACATGTCCGTTAGCAAGAAAGATTACAAACATACCCTTAATCTTCCCCAAACTCCTTTTCCCATGAAGGCAGATCTTGCCAAAAGGGAGCCGGAGATCCTGAAGCGTTGGCAAGCGGAAAAGATTTATGAATCGATCCGTGCCAATTGGAAAAGCGCAAAAAATAAATACATCTTGCATGACGGGCCGCCTTATGCGAACGGCCATATTCACATCGGCCATGCCCTGAACAAAATTCTTAAAGATATCATCGTGAAATACAAAACGATGTCTGGTTTCAATGCCTTGTATGTGCCTGGTTGGGATTGTCACGGGCTTCCGATTGAGCATCAGTGTCTGAAGGATATGGGAAAGCGTAAGGAGGAGGTAGAGCGAGTTCCATTTCGGAAACAGGCTCGGAACTATGCTGAAAAATTCATTGATATCCAGCGCGAAGAATTCATTCGGCTCGGTGTTTTCGGCGAATGGGAGAAGCCCTACCGAACCATGGATTTTGACTATCAGGCGTCCATTGCCGAATCGTTCCTCTCACTATATGAAAAAGGTTTTATTGAACAGCGCTTGAAGCCGGTTCCGTGGTGTTACGATTGCGAAACCGCCCTCGCCGACGCTGAACTTGAGTATGAAGACAAAACCTCGCAGTCCGTTTACATGGCATTTCAGGAAGTGAATCAGGACACCTTTTTTCTCGCATGGACGACGACCCCATGGACATTGCCCGGAAATGTTGCTTTAGCGGTTCATCCCGATCTCGATTACGCTTTTATTGAGACGGATAAGGGGAAGTTCGTTTTTGCCAAGCCGCTTCAGGACGCAATCGTTTCCAAATTGAATTTAAGGGTCATCAAGGCGTATCCCCCTAAAAAAGGAAGAGACTTACGTGGACTCGAAACAAAGCATCCTCTTGTCGATCGAATTTCAAAGGTGATTTCAGCAAATTATGTTTCTGCAACGGACGGCACAGGAATCGTTCATATCGCGCCGGGACACGGTGAAGAAGATTATCAATACGGACATTTGAAAGACAAATTACCTATCATCTCACCGGTCGATGAGAAGGGAAGATTTACGAAAGAATTTTCCCCTTGCGAAGGGACAAACGTTTTTAAAGCGAATGCAAAAATCATTGAGCTTCTCAAGGAAAAGAAAGCGCTTCTTCACGTTGAAGATTTCCAGCATTCCTATCCTCATTGCTGGCGGTGCAAGAAGCCGATTATCTTTCGGGCGACGCCGCAATGGTTTTTAAAAATGGGTCATCAAAATTTGCGGAGAAGGATGCAGGAAGCGATTGAGAAAAAGATCCAATTTATTCCCGATTGGGGTAAGAACCGAATGGGTTCAATGGTAGAAACTCGTCCCGATTGGTGTCTTTCGCGCCAAAGGTATTGGGGCGTTCCAGTTCCGATTATTTCATGTCAATCCTGCAAAAAAAGATTTGTTTCTGAAAGCAAAAATAAAATTATCGGATTATTTCAAAAGTTCGGAGCGGATGTGTGGTTTGAAAAAGATGCTTCCGAGTTTTTGAGCGAGAAGCCGAAATGCTGCTCAAAGCCGGAGCTTGAAAAAGAAACGGACATTATTGACGTTTGGTTTGATTCAGGCGTGAGCCATCGGTCGGTTTTGAGGCAATCGGAAGAATTGAGCTATCCAGCGGATTTATACCTGGAAGGATCAGATCAGCATCGCGGTTGGTTTCAAAGCGCTCTCACCACGGCCGTTGCCCTGGATGGCGCTTCCCCCTTTCATGGTGTTTTGACCCACGGTTTTGTGGTCGACGGCGAAGGAAAGAAAATGTCCAAGTCTGCTGGGAATGTGGTGGCACCTCAGGACGTGATGAAAGAATTTGGGGCGGATATTTTGAGGCTTTGGGTTTCTGCTTGTGATTATCAGTTTGACGTCAGGCTTTCCAAAGAAATTCTGAAACAGCTTGCAGAAGCGTACCGGAAGATTCGGAATACCTTCCGATATATGCTCGCGAATTTATACGATTTTAATCCTGAAAAGAATCACCTTGAGCTCCACAAGCTTCATCCATTAGATCAGTGGGCGGTTAGCAAGGCGAGTAGCGTGGTCGCTTTCGCGGATGAGAGGTACAAACGGTTTGATTTTCATGCCCTGTTTCAACTTGTGTACGAGTTCTGTTCTGTGGACTTGAGTTCCTACTATTTTGATGTTTTGAAAGACACGCTTTATACAGCGGGCAAAAATTCTTATTTAAGGCGTTCTGCTCAAAACGGCCTGTTTGAAATACTTTCGTGCTTGGTTAAAGTTTTAGCTCCGGTCCTTGTGTTTACGATGGATGAGGTGTGGCACGCCTTTCCGATTGAAGGGAATATCGCGTCAGTTCATCAAGCATATCTCAACGGTCGTGAAAAATCTTTTGTTTCTCAATCGTTTCAGGATTGGGATATAATTCGTATCGTTCGTGACGCGATGATGCCTCCGCTTGAGCGAAAGCGCGAAAGTGGTCTCATTGGTTCGAGTTTGGATGCGAAGATCTACATTAGGACGGATGACACCAAAACGGCGGCCGTGATCAAATCAAACTTAAATGAGTTAAGACGTGTTTTTATTGCCTCCCAAGTTTATTGGCTTGATGGAAGCCGGGAAGGGACGGAAGAAATCATTTATCGTTTAGCATCCTCCGCTTCACAGGGGAAGTTGGTTATTTCAGTGGAGAAGGCGGATGGAAAAAAGTGTGAGCGGTGCTGGAATTACTCAGTTCAAGTTGGAACTATTCTAGAACATCCCACACTTTGCGAGCGGTGCTTCGAAGCAATTGTTCCCCTATCCGTCTCGCCGTCAGAGACAGATTTCGGCCCTTCGGGCCAAAAGACAGGTGATGGAATTGATGCTTAACTCATTCCGTTGACAATCCGATAATAAAAGTACTTCATTGAGCAGGCTTAATGAAAAGGCGCTGAATGACCCATTTTTACTTCAGAAGACGAAAGCAGATATTGAAACGTTTGATGGTGACAAGCGTCCTTTTCATTTTTATTTTCTTCAGTTACGCCCTCTTTCGATTCGTCGCTTTTCGCCTCTTCCATTTCGATGTTTCCTCAAACGATCTTATGGTTCTGTTTGTAGCCGTTTTCCTTTTGTCGTTTGCTTACAAGCCAATCGACTATTTGACCTTGCTTCTGTTCAAGGAAGTTCTCTTTAAGTCTCATGTGGCGGATCACTCAGTTTTGACACAGTTAGGGCGCTCTTTGTTTACGGTTCTGGACCAAACGACGCTGGCAAATTTAATCGTGAATACGTTCGGAGAAGCGCTCCATATGAAGGTGGTTTCGGTACTGGTTCGTGACCCGTCAAAATTGGTTTACCGAATGGCCTCAGCCTTTGGTTTGAAGCCAAGCGCGTGGCGGGGCGTTGAACTAAACGCCAGCTGCTTGCTCATCGAGATTCTTCGCACTCACAGAGCTCCCCTGGAACGGGAGCGCGTCGTCCCGTCATTCTCCTGGCAGGAAGCGAACCAGCTGAGACATGATTTTGAACAACTTCACGCCTCGTGTGTTGTTCCTCTTATGGTTCAGGATGAGCTAATCGGTTCCGTTAATCTTTTGCCTCAGGGAGCCGTTAAGGTGTTTACGCCTCAAGAGATCAGGTCCTTTTTCGAATTTGCCCGTGAAGCAGCGATTGCTTTTGGGAACGCTGCTTTATTTGACGAATTGCGTGAAAGTAATGAGGAGCTTATGAAGATCCAGTCTCAGTTTGTGCGATCGGCTCAACATTCCGCAATTACCCATCTGGCGACAGGGATCGCTCATGAGATTCACAATCCACTGACTATCATTTCTGGCAAAGCTCAAGTCTTGTTATTGAAACGAGACAAGATTGCCTTCGATGCGCAGGTGGAGGAAGTTCTTAAAACGATTGTCAAGCAAACGAAGCGGGCGGCCGATATTACGCGAAAACTCATTATGTTTTCGCAATCTCATAAATCGGCGAAGGAGCTGATTGATTTCGAAACGGTGATCAATGACACGATCGCACTTCTTTCCTACCAAGTTTCTTTGGATCAAATTCAGGTGGTAAAACGTTTCGAACAGCCGATTCCAAAATGGTTTGGAAACATGAGCGAACTTCGGGAAGCATTTTTAAACTTGTTCCTGAATGCGGTGCAAGCCATTGATACGAAGGGCATCATCGAAGTCGTCGTTCGTTATCGTGAAACGGACCAGGTCATTGAACTTCGCGTTTCTGATTCAGGACCTGGCATTCCTGAGTCTGATCTTGTTCAGGTGTTCCACCCTTTTTTTACGACGCGTCATGGCGCCAGTGGCCTTGGGCTTTTTGTCACTCAGCAGATCATTCATGGTTATCAAGGATCCATCCGAGCTGAAAGTGAGTCAGGCCGAGGTGCAACATTTATCGTCGAGTTGCCGGTCAGTGAAAAGACGTTTCCTCTTGGGAAGGTGAATGATTTGGGTTCAACAACGACGCAATTTGGACCAGGCCATATGGAAGATGATAGAGGGCATTCAGGCGTCACAGAAAATCTTGCAAAGTTAGGTGAGGGGTCGGGGAGTTTCCGACCCCTCACCCCCAGCCCCGCACAATTCTTGCGGAGCTGTGGGTTTCCATAATTAAGGTAACCCTGACGCGCCTTGAGCAAGACATGATCAAGGCGCTAAGGGTGACCCCTCGGGGCATCTTAAAAAACTCCCCGAGGGGTCAGTTAGGTATTAACTGGTAAACATTAAATGAAATGGGGCTTAAACGGTAAAAGCAGGAGGTGTTCCGGATGAAGCTTTTAATTGTAGATGATGAAATTGAGATTTGTGATTTTTTGAAAAGCTTCTTTGAAGAACGAAATTATGAAGTCAAGGCGGCTTCTTCAGGACAAGCGGCATTAACAGCTGTCGAACAATTCAAACCACAAGTCGTTTTATTGGACATCAAAATGCCGGTGATGGACGGCATTCAGGTTCTTGGGGCCGTCAAGAAGAAATTTCCTCGCACTAAGGTCATTATGGTCACGGCGCTTGAGACGCGAGATAAGATTGAGGAATGCCTTCGCTTGGGTGCTGATAACTATATCACCAAGCCGCTCAGTCTTGAATACCTCGAGAATGACGTTCGAGAAAAGATTGAGTCGCTCGCGGGTTCTAATACAAGCTAATTTTGCGTCATTTTCAGCTTGGGTTAAGTTCTTTCTGTACCATTATTTAGCCTTCCCTTCATTCTGAAATTTCTGTATTGGATCTTCACATTTTTTTCGGGCCCGACGTTGGCAAATCACGCCAAAAAGTGTTATTATCTCCTGAGAGTGAGTATCATATTGTAACGAAACGACTTAGATAGTAGGATTTGTTCATCATGACAAGCTACGATTATCAGGAAGCTCTTAAGCATGCCGCTAGGACAATGGTTCGCGTGAAGAACCCACGGCGGCTTCTGAAAATGATTGTCCGTTTCATTGTGCGAGAGGTCAATTTAACTCACGCCTCCATCATGATGTACGATCCCCTCAAATCTCGTTACATCTTCGTTGATTCCCAAGGCAAGCTTCGAATTCCTGTCGGCTTGGTGAAGCTGGATCACGGAAATGCTTTGATTGATTGGTTCTCGCACGGAGAGCGCCGTCTGAAATTGAAAAGGGATTACCTGGTTCTTAGCGAGCTCTCTTCTTGGATTACGGATCCCGAAATCGTAGATCGTCGCGCTGCCCTTAAGACCTGTTTGACTCAACTGAAGGTCGTCATGGAAACGCTTAAGGCGGCGGTGTGCGTCCCCGGTTTTTATAAAGAAGATCTGCTGGGTGTGTTGCTCCTGGGTCATAAATTAAATGGGAAGCCCTTTTCGGCAGAGGAAATTTCTTTTTTCCAGACCCTTGCCAACGATGCCTCCATGACCATTAAGACGGCAGAGTATCGAGAAGATATTCTTGCTAAAAATGTGGAGTTAGAAAAACAAAAGCAAGAGTTGGAAAGGCGGCTTCAGGAAATCGCTGCGCTCCGGAAAAAAGAACAGGAAACATACTATCAAATTGTCATGTCGCTTGCTCAAGAAGTAAATGCCAAAGATCCTTATACGGCAGGTCATTTGAAGGGTGTGGAACGATTGGGCCTTATGACGGCACAGGAGATGGGTTATGACCTTACGGGTCACAAGAAGGATGTTTTGGTCGCATCCCTTCACTTACATGACGTGGGAAAAATTGGCATTCCGGATCACATTTTGTTGAAGCCCGCGAGTCTCAATGATGAGGAGTGGAAAATTATGCGTCAACATCCGCTCAAAGGGGCTAAGATCCTAGAGCCGCTTACAGGATTCAAGGAAGTTGCCAATGTCGTCCTCCACCACCACGAGAATTATGATGGAACGGGTTACCCGAGTGGGCTTCGAAGTGATGAAATTCCGCTTGAAGCGCGAATCGTTGCGGTAGTCGATTCTTTCCATGCCATTATTTCCAAACGGTGTTATAGCAAGGGCAAACCCATCGAAGCTGCTTTTCAAGAATTAGAACGTTGTTCTGGAACTCAATTCGATCCAAAGGTGGTGCAAGCCTTTATCCGAGCTTACAAGCGGACCTACGCGAACGGAAAGTATAAAGGTGAATCCGAAACTCGTTCTACAGCGGCGTGAGAGCGCGCGTTTTCATTTGACTTGGTTAGTTTGGGTGATATAATCCCTGATCTTTTCGGGCGTTGGAAATGAGAGGTCGATTGTGGAAAAAGATGATATGTTGAAATTGAAGGCGCAGTTGCAAACGGAACGCGCAAAGATTGCAGAGGAACTTAATCACCTTGAGCGCGATAACTTGAATCAGAGTCAGCGTGACGCCTCAGGCGACCTCTCGGGTTACTCCTTCCATATGGCAGATATGGCCACTGACAATTTTGATCGCGAATTTTCACTCGACCTTGCCTCAACGGAACAAGCGATTTTGAACCGCATAGATGAGGCCCTCAGGAAAATCGACGAGGGTACTTATGGTGTCTGCGAAAATTGCGGCAAGCCGATCAGTTTTAAACGCTTGAAAGCGGTACCTTACGCGAAACTCTGCATCAAGTGCAAGGAGGATGAAGAGAAACGCGCCCGTAGGGAATAAGTTCACCTCCCATCCCTATGCGGATCCTATTTTGCGTCGCTGGAATCGTTCTTCTTTGCGATCAGTTCACCAAATTTTTAGCTGTTTCTTTTCTTAAATCAAAATCAAGCATCGTCGTTATTCCCTACGTCTTCCAACTCAGTTTCGTTGAAAATACAGGGATCGCTTTCGGCTTTTTTCAAGGCCATCCCAAAGTGTGGACGTGGATCATCAGCGCAAGCGTTCTATGTCTTTTGGCATGTTCCAATTTGTTTCGGAAGCAAGTTCTTTGGCGGAGAATCGCCTATGGTTTTATTCTGGGCGGGGCGATGGGCAATTGGATAGATCGACTCCGTTTCGATCATGTCATTGATTTCTTAGACTTTCACATTTGGCCTGTTTTTAATGTTGCCGATTCATTTATCACGATGGGCGTGTTTTCGTTCATCTGGTTTTCATTGAATGGGAAATAGTCCCACCACCTGATTTCCGGCCGAAGGCCGTTCTTTTTCGTTTTTATTTTAAAGTTAAATTTTGTTGTGTTGTATGATAGCTTTTAGAGTTGGTTCATGTCTTATAAAAAGAAGCTCCGAAAACTTTCGGAGCGAAATCAGGTGGTGGGATAATGTATCCGGTTTTGTTTTCGTTCGGACCCATTCGACTCTATTCTTACGGTCTGCTTGTGGCTCTTGGTGTTTTGCTTGCGGTTCTGCTTCTTCGAATTAATGCAAGGGGAACTTCTGTTCACCCAGATACCGTAGTGGATCTGGCGATCGTTACCGTGATCGGTGGATTTGCTATGGCCAGAGCGTTCTATGTGGTCCAATTCTGGAATTATTTTCGAAATGCGCCGCTGGACATCTTCAAAATGTGGCAAGGTGGAATTATTCTCTATGGCGGATTGGTTGGGGGAATTCTTGGTTTTACTTTTTTTATTTGGGTGAGACACCTTCCCTTTATGACCCTGCTCGATTTATTTGTCCCCGCGACCGCATTGGCGCAGGCGTTTGGTCGAATCGGTTGTTTCTTAAACGGCTGCTGTTTCGGGAAGGCGAGTCAGGTTCCCTGGGCCGTTTCCTTTCCTTTTTTAAAAGAGCCGGTTCATCCCACTCAGCTCTACGAAGCGTTCTATTGTTTTCTGTTGACCGGTCTTCTCCTATTTTTATGGAATCGGCGTTTTCGAACGGGGACGGTTGCGGCGGCTTATTTTATCCTCTATCCGATGGGACGGTTCGTGATCGAATTTTTTCGGGGTGATAGCCAGGTCATCCTGTTCCATCTGACGCTGAACCAGTGGATCAGTTTTGGGTTTGTCCTGTTCGTTCTTATTTTACTCGTGTTCACTCGTTTCATTTGGCCGTGGAAAAAAAGCACTTAACGGTCCCACCCGATATCCAAAATGTCCGTTTGGATTATTTCTTAGCTCACGCATTGGCCGAGTTTTTTTCCAGAACTAAAATCAAAGCGCTCATCGAAGAAGGAAAAATCAGGCTGAATGGCGAGTGTGTAAAGCCCCATACTCATGTGAGGGGCGGGGATCAAGTCTCAGTTGATTATGAGAAGGAGCCAGAGGAGTTAATTCGTGCGGAGTCCATCCCGCTCGATATAGTTTATGAGGACCAAGACTTGATTGTGGTCAACAAACCAGCGGGTATGGTGGTACATCCGGGCTCGGGCAACCCTAAAGGAACGCTTGTCAACGCGCTTCTTCATCACACAAAATCTCTGTCTCAAGCGGGAGATGCCGTACGGCCTGGAATTGTTCACCGATTGGATAAGGATACATCGGGTCTTCTTGTGATTGCGAAAAACGACTCGGCTCATCGGTTTTTAGCAAATCAGTTTAAGGGTCATCACATTGACCGCCGTTACTGGGTGGCGGTTAAAGGGGTCGTTCAACATGATGAAATGCGCTCCGATGAACCGCTTGGCCGTTCCGTGATGAATCGCAAGAAGGTGATCGTAAAACCCGATGATGGGAAGCCCTCGGTCACCCATTTTCGTGTGTTAAAACGTTTTCAAAGAGCGACGCTTTTGGAA
This sequence comes from Candidatus Omnitrophota bacterium, assembly GCA_016206945.1. Taxonomy (GTDB): domain Bacteria; phylum Omnitrophota; class Omnitrophia; order Omnitrophales; family Danuiimicrobiaceae; genus 01-FULL-45-10b. Next base: position 15,214 of record JACQQP010000104.1, read on the forward strand.
GCCCGACCCGAAACAGGACGAACCCATCAGATTCGCGTCCATCTTCGTTCGCTGGGTTACCCCGTATTGGGGGATTTGGTATATGGAGTCGCTTCGCCTTTCATTCATCGCCAAGCCCTTCACGCTAAGGAACTGGGATTCGTACATCCGCAAACAAAGAAAAAACTTTTTTTCACCTCAGACATTCCTCCAGATATGCAGTTTCTCTTGGATCAACTTGAAAGTTAGCAGTTCGCACATGTAAAAACATGCAAAAAGGGGACAGGCTGCTTTTTCATCTTGTCTGTAAAGTAGCCTGTCCCCTTTTTGTTTGATATAATGCGTTCATTATATGACCCCTATATGACCCCTCGAGCAAGCGATATCTCTCGCCTGAGAAGATTACCGCTCCATTTGGAGCATGAGCGCTCGGGAGCGCGATTTGGCGCTTTTGGAGAGTGGTATGTTCC
>JACQQP010000105.1 GCA_016206945.1 Candidatus Omnitrophota bacterium
GTTACTTTGGAAGACAATGTCTTTTGTGGACCGAGTGTTGTATTTACGAACGTTATCAATCCCAGGGCGCACATCTCTCGGAAGAGTGAATTCAAGTTGACTCTCGTGAAAAAAGGTGCAACCCTCGGAGCGAATGCAACGATCCTATGCGGCCACGTGTTGGGTCAATTTTGTTTCATTGGTGCGGCGGCAGTGGTGACCAAAGACGTCTTGGACCATGCTGTGGTGGTGGGAAATCCAGCGAAACAAGTTGGTTGGGTTTGTACCTGTGGTGTTCGCTTAGGAGAAGGACTCGAATGTTCTAGCTGCGCCCGGACTTATCGGCAGTTGCCGTCAGGGTTAAAACCGGAGAAAAACGTAACTTCGATAGTCCACGGTTGATGTGCATGGAAGCAAACAGCCAGAGCTCACAAATAATTGAGGCATCGGGAACACCTTATAAAAACTCCCCGATGCCTCAAATAATTGCTGATGAGATTCGAGCGATTTGGTTTTCTCAATACGCACTATTTGGGCGTGATCAAGGAGCATAAGTAGATGGTTCTAAATCGCAAATACAATATTCCGTTCCATAAACCCTCCTTTAGCGACGAAGAAATTCGTGAAGTGACAGATTCAATTAAAACGGGCTGGTTGAGTACAGGTCCTAAAACCGCCCAATTTGAGGCGGAGTTCGCTGAGTTCCTGGGCGTGCCGTTTGCAGTTGCAGTCAATAGTGGCAGTGCTGCACTTCACTTAGCGTTAAAGGGGGTCGGAATCAAAGAAGGCGATGAGGTGATTACCACGCCCTTTACGTTTGTAGCCACTGCCGAAGCGATTTTGCAGTGTGGTGCAAAGCCGGTCTTTGTGGATTGCGACCCGAGCACATTTAATATTCAGGCGGACCAAATTGAAAGGAAAATGACACGGAAAACCAAGGCGATTTTACCGGTCCACTTCGGAGGGCAATCTTGCAATATGGATCAAATCATGAAACTTGCCGCTGTACATCACCTTAAGGTAATTGAAGATGCTGCCCATGCCTTTCAGACGCGATATCATGGTCGAGCGATTGGCACGATTGGCGATATTACCTGTTTCAGTTTTTACGCAACCAAGACACTTGCGGTAGGCGAAGGGGGTATGTTGGTGACGAATTCTTCTGACTATGCGCAAAAGGCCCGGCTTTTGTCTCTTCATGGTATGACCAAGAACGCTTGGCGGCGTGAAGTAGAAGACGGCAATTTGAGTTACGACATCGTGATGCTGGGTCATAAATACAATTTGGGCGACCTTCACGCCGCCCTTGGGATCCATCAGCTGAGAAAGGCCAACGGGTTCTTGAATGCAAGGCGGAATATCGCACGGGCTTATTTTGATGGATTTAAATGTTGTGAGCTTCTTGAGCTTATGCCGGTGGATAGCTTTGACGATCATTCCTGGCATCTCTTCGTGATCAAGTTGAAACTTGAGGAACTTGCGATTCCCCGCGATGCCTTTAGAAAAAAAATGGAGGAGCGGGGAATCCGTACAAGTATTCATTTTATGCCCTTACATTTGTTTTCTTTTTTTAAGGAACAGTTCGAGTTCAAGGCGAATGATTTTCCAAACGCACTGTCCTGTTATGAACGAATTGTTTCTCTTCCCATTTACCCTGATATGACTGAAGAAGAATTAGCCTGGGTGATTGAATCGACCCTTGCAATTCTTGAAGAAAATAGGAAGCCTATGACGAAAAGCGTAAATGTAGTTTCGGCTCAGGCACAGAGCGTGCCAGTTAGGGGGGAATGAGTGTTGCGGAAACGTTATTTTATTCGGAGTAAAAGGCAGTTCTTTTTTCTCGTCATCGATATCGCTTTGGCACTCTTCTCATATTGGGTGGCGTATCTGCTCCGCTTTGATGGGTTTGTTCCACGGAAAGACTTTGAACTTTTTACGAGAATGCTTCCTTTTATTGTCGTTTTGAGGGTGCCGTGTTTCATTTATTTTGGACTTTATCGAACGTTGTGGCAGTACCTTGGAATCCAGGAGCTTTTTTCGATTATCAAGGCAACGACGGCGAGCTCAGTATTACTTGCTTTTAGCTGCTTTGCTTTTGGTTTTCGTTCCCATCCGCGCTCCGTTTTTATCATTGATTGGTTGATTTTGACGGTGAGTTTGAGCAGTCTGCGCGTCCTTTTTCGGATCCTCATTGGATGGATTAGAAATCGAACAGCGGTTTCCGCTAAAAGGGTTTTGATTGTTGGGGCGGAGGATACTGGAGAGCTTTTGGTCAGGGAGTTTTTAAAGCGTCCCGAGTTGGGATATAAACCTATTGGTTTTCTCGATGACGATTCGAGAAAACTAGGAGGGCATATTCATGGGATCCGAATCGCCGGCGGTATTTCGCAACTCGCCCACGTCATTCGGGCCAAGCGAGCAGAGGAAGTGATTCTCGCACTCGCTAAAGTTTCTGGCGCTGAAATTAAGGAAGTGCTCAAGCGCTGTCGTGAATTACGTGTTGCCTGCAGGATTATCCCTCAGGCTTTTTTCCTTCATCCGCCTCATCTCCTTCCTTTGAAATTACGCCCCGTCAATGTCTCTGATCTTTTGGGTAGGGAACTCGTGGAAGCGGATCTTTCCGGAGTAGAGGATTTCTTCTCAGGCAAGAGCGTTTTAATAACGGGCGCGGGAGGTTCTATTGGTTCAGAACTTACCAGGATGGTCGTGAAGAATCATCCTCGCGAGGTGATACTCGTAGACCATTCGGAGAACAACCTTTATGAGATTTCCAGTGATCTCTCAAAGAATCCATCCGAGACCGAAGTCAGCCAATACCTTTGTGATGTGACGAATGAGAAGGAAATAGAAAAGATTTTTGTTCGACACGAGCCTGAGGTTGTTTACCATGCGGCTGCTTTTAAGCATGTTCCCCTGATGGAGGTCCATTTTCGCGAGGGAATCATCAACAATGTGTTTGGGACAAAGATCGTTGCTGATTTTGCGCTCAAATATAATGCCGAGCGGTTTGTCCTTATTTCAACAGACAAAGCCATTCATCCGCAGAGCGTTATGGGTGCAACGAAGCGGATCGCCGAACTTTATACACAAGTTTTGAGCAACGGGAAAACTCATTTTCTAACGGTGCGGTTTGGGAATGTATTTAACAGTCGGGGAAGCGTCGTATCTGTTTTCCAAAAGCAGATTGAGGAAGGGGAACCTTTGACCATCACTCATCCGGAGGCGAAGCGTTATTTTATGGATGTTTCTGAAGCAGTTTTTTTAATCTTGAAGGCGACGATCATAGGCTCGAATTCTGAGATTTTCATCTTGGATATGGGCAAGTCTGTTAGAATTTTAGATTTGGCCTACGACCTTGCTCAGTTTATGGGCGTACCGTTCGAAGGCGTACAGATTAAATATATTGGTTTGAGAGCGGGTGAAAAACTTGAGGAAAACCTGGAGGTTATTGCCGAGCAAGCCCTTAACACGATTCACCAAAAAATTAGGGTTTGGAAGTCCAAGGACAATTCTTCGGTAGATATCCGCGAACACGTTGATGAATTGATTCATTTGGCTCAAACGGGTGGTCCTCGAGACGCTATTCTTCAGAAACTCATTCAAGTGGTACCTGAATATACGCCATGGGATTCGGCCAGCGGATCCTTAGGCGAACGGTCTACGACGTTAGTTTCAAATCCCATGTTTGAAACTTAAGGTTAAGAGGTTCTCCTTCCTTAGTTTTCTCTCCATGACAAGTGCAATCAATCGCCCTCCTCAACTCGAATCTGTGATCAGCCAGGATTATGTTGCTGTTTCGGATCGGGGAACCGTCGGAACGACGATACAGGTTTTGCGCGAGCGGAAGAAAGATTTTCAAAATCGGTTTGCCTATGTTTACGTAACGGATCAGGAACGAAAGCTCGTGGGCGTTCTTCGTATTCGGGATCTTTTGATTGAGGATCGGGCGACGCCAATTGAACGGCTCATGACGCGTTCTGTAGTTCGTCTGGTCGAGACCATGTCCTTAGAAGATGCAATCCGAATGTTCCGCAACTATTTGTTCCGTGCCATTCCCGTAACGGATGGTCAAGACCGATTGGTGGGCGTTGTTCCGTTAAAAACTGTAGAACGATATTTAGGACTATTGCCGAGAAGCATTTTTCCTCAATTCGCTGGTTTTGGGTTGGAGGAAATAGAGGGAAAGGGAATTCGTGATATTGTATTGAAACGTCTGCCTTGGTTTCTTATTAGTGTCGCAAGCAGCCTTGTATGCGCTTATGTCCTTGGACTTTTTATTGGTGAAATTGAATCCATCATCGCACTTGTTTTATTTGTCCCCATCATTTTGGGATTTGCTGGGAGTGTTGGAACGCAATCTGCGGCGGTCACGGTTCGGGGACTTAAAGAAGGGCGGATCGAAATCACAAGGCTCTTTAAGATTTTGTTGAAAGAAGCTGCCGTCGGCATTTCAATCGCGGGGATCGCTTTCATTCTGGCCTCCTTGATTGCGCTCTTATGGCGCAAAAGTCCTGTGGAGGGTATTGCGTTGAGTCTTTCGATTGTTTCCGTCGTGATCGTGTCGGGGTTGTTGGGTTTTGTTTTGCCGATTGTGTTTCGCACGCTAAGGATTAATTCGAATTTTGTTTCAAGATTGTTTGTACTATTAATTTGTGATATCGTTGCGTTGATCTTGTACTTTATCGTCTCGTTTTCTTTCGTCACTCCTATGTTGGAACTGAGATAGGATCGCGAAACCGCATCCATTCACCTAAGTTACTTCAGGTAAATAACTTACGCGGGTGTAGCTTAATGGTAAAGCCCTAGCCTTCCAAGCTAGATACGCGGGTTCGATCCCCGCCACCCGCTTGTATGGAGTTTCCCACGAAAACATTAGCGAGGCTTGCCCCAAGGGGTCCCGCTCCATCCAACTTCAGACCTAGGCCTACCTGCCGATACTATTAATTGTCCTATCAAAGTACTTGACATAACGTTTTTGTGCACTATAATTTACGCCTCGTTTAGACAGGGGCGGTCTGTCTATTTTTTTGCCTTAAGCGGTTCAATTTAACGGCTTAGTTTGAGCTGAGCTAAGCGTGTTGCTGCCATCACATACCTTGAAAAAGGTCGACGGGCTATTTAATCGGAAGTGATGACTGCACTGATGACCGATGAATAGTCGTGAGTCTAATAATGAAAATCAGTGCTGCTGTAGCTCAGTTGGTAGAGCACGTCCTTGGTA
>JACQQP010000107.1 GCA_016206945.1 Candidatus Omnitrophota bacterium
CGATGATAATTTCGGAATCTTTTGTTTCTTCGTAGGAATTGGTTCCGACGATGGTTGTTTTAAATCCTTCAATCGGCGCCGACTCCATCATATCAAGCGCTTTTCCCTGCGGCAGGCCTTCGATTACATCTACCAAAACAACATTCGCCAGTTCTTTTTCCAACAATCTTTGAGCGCACCCTGCTCCAACAAATCCAGCGCCAACAACCGTCACTTTCGGAGATTTCATAAAACCTCAATGCGGAATGCGGAGTTCGGAATTCGGAATAATCCTCTTTTGAATTCAAGGCAGATATTCCGCACTCCCTGCCTCGCCGGCAGGCGGGCGCAATCCGAATTCCGCATTATTTATCCTTGCTTGAGTTTCTGGATAACTGCCTCGCCCATCTCCCGCGTTCCCACTGCGGTCGGATCATTGCGGTTTTCTTTCATGTCGTATGTCACGTACTTTCCTTCCCGAATCACATCGGCAACGGCTTTCTCAAGCCGATCGGCCACTCGTTCTTCTCCTAAATAACGAAGCATCAACATTCCAGAAAGAATCATCGCTGTTGGATTGACCTTGTTAAGACCTTTGTATTTTGGGGCAGAACCATGCGTCGCCTCGAAAATGGCGCCGTTTTCTCCAATGTTTCCGCCGGGCGCCACGCCAAGGCCGCCGACCAACCCCGCGGCCACATCCGAAAGAATGTCGCCATATAAATTGGGGAGTACGAGAACGTCATAAAGCTCCGGTTTCTGAATGAGCTGCATGCACATGTTATCCACAATCCGGTCTTCAAATTCGATATCGGGATAATGCTTTGCCACTTCGCGCGAAACTTCAAGGAAAAGACCGTCTGTATATTTCATAATGTTTGCTTTATGAACCGAGGTTACTTTTTTTCGCTTGTATTTGCGGGTATACTCAAACGCGAACTTTACGATCCGCTCCGTGCCGCTTACGGAAATCGGCTTAATGCTCACCCCAGAATCTGGACGGATAGATCTTTTGGAAAGTTTGGAAGTTAAATCAATTACCTGTTTGGCGTCGCCCGTTCCCTTTTGAAACTCAATTCCGGCGTACAGATCTTCTGTATTTTCACGAACGATCACCAAATCAATATTTTGGTAGCGGGACCGGACGCCCGGATAAGACTTACAAGGCCGGAGGCAGGCGTACAAATCGAATTCTCTGCGAAGCGCCACATTCACCGAGCGAAAGCCGGTGCCCACCGGTGTGGTAATCGGCGCTTTAATGGCCACTTTGTTCTTTCGGATGGAATCGAGGAGCCGATCGGGAAGCGGTGTGCCCTCCTTCTCCATAACGTCCGCTCCTGCATCTTGGATGTCCCAATCAAAAGAGACTCCGGTCGCATCCAAAACGGACTTCGTGACCTCGGCAAGCTCTGGGCCTGTCCCGTCCCCGCGTATTAAGGTAACTTTATGTGGCATAAATTCTTTAAAAAAAGGTTGCCTTGAAATAACTAAGCTGTTATCCTAGCAAACGTTAAGTGCTTTTGCAAGAAAGCTTGGCGTTATTTTTTTTGATCTTTCAGAAGTTTTTTCTTCAGATAAGCTCCGTGACAGCCGAAAAAATATAAAAAGGCCGAGATCACAAAATCGAATGTCATCGTGAAATTTTTATCAAGGAAGAAATTTTTCACAACCTTTCTCTTGATCGCGTTCATCAGCTTTTCAGATGCGATGTACGCGTTCGCCTTCTCAATCCCTAAGCCCATCTCCGGCGAAAGCCAGTCGATTCCTATCGTTGGAAGCTGTGTCAAAATCAAAGGGCTTACCAACCAAACCAATCAGTGTTTCATAAACGGCCGCGAAGTTTTCATCGCGCCGGACGGCTCTTTTTATGAAGAAATACTGATTCCGCTCGGTGAAACGGAAATTAAGGTGGAAGTGCGGAATAAAGAAGGGCTTTCCAAAACCATCACAAAGATGATCAGGGCCAAGGCGAATTACTTTTCCATGGCTGGAATTGCCGATGGAACTTTAAATTGGGCGGATAGCAACGATCGATTTAAATTGATGCACGTCTCCAAATCAGTAAGGGATCGTTTTAACGCTGCCGGCAAGATTTCCTATTATATGTTCGGTAAACTTCACGGCAAGTACATGTTCAAATCTGCAGTGGATACCGACAAAGCAACTCAGGAAAAATTATTCACTTATATTGACCCCGACCTCTATTACCCCATTTACGGTGACAACTCAACCGTCGTTTATGATGTGAACAGCCAAGGAAAAATCTACGCGCTTGTGGAATGGGACAAATCGGGCGCTACGTGGGGCAATTATCAAACCCTAATTGGAGAAGAAAACGAAAACAAACTGATTCGTTACAATCGAACCCTCTACGGCGGAAAAGTCCATGTCGAGACTCCGAAGCGAACCATCTATGGCGATCCCGTGACGAAAGCAACCGCATACTTTGCGGAAGCAAATCAACGCGCCGGCCACAGCGAACTCCTGGCTACGGGCGGTTCGCTTTATTACTTTCGTCACCGCAACATCGTAGAAGGCAGCGAACAAGTGCGCTTGGAAGTCCGCGACAAAAATTCCGGGATTCCGATTTACTCAACGCCTCAAGAACAAATCCGAGACTACGAGATCAAATATGACGAAGGGCGAATTATGTTTCACAAGCCGCTTCTTTCCATCGCTCCTTCGGATACCGTCATTAGCGACAGCGTTTTGGGAGGAAATCCGGTTTATGTGGTGGCCAATTACGAATACAAAAATCAGGAAGCCTTCCCGATCTCCCTTGACGATTTAGACAATCGAACGGCCGGATTCCGAGTGTCCCAGCATTTCCGGGATCACATTCGCGGAGCGCTCACCTACCTCCAAGAAGAGCAGGACGGCAAATACTATAAGCTTTTGGGCGGCGACTCCACGGTGAAACTCGGCAATTTCACCCGCTTGGATGCCGAAATCGCTCATTCCACCGCCGACAGCATATCCTCCTACATTTCATACGGCGGCGGATACGATTATGAAGGCCTAACCGGGGAAAATCTCCAAGATGGAACGGCACTGCGCATTGAAGCCAATAGCTCCTTGGGCGAATATATGGGTAAAGACAACGACTTTCTTAATTTTTCGGGGTATTGGCAGCGCGTGGACAGAAATTATTCTGCGGTTGACTCCATGTTTGAAGCCGGAAGTGAAAAATACGGCCTCAATTTTTCACACCGCGTTACGAAGAATGATGAAGTCCGCGTGATCTTCGAACAACAGGACATTGAAAAAGGCGCCACCAACGACTTGGTTGAAGACCAAATTCAGGCCAAGCGCTCACAAATCTTTACCGGTCAATGGAGTCATGATTGGGATAAATTTCACTTTATCACGGAGTATCAAATGAGAAATGAACGGGAACCCCTCGGTCCGCTCATTGACAACGGCAAAGGCCGCGTGAAAGGGCATCTTGTCGGGGAACGGATCCAATACGATATTTCAGATCGCACTTCAGTCCATCTGGCACAACAAGTGGGGCTTACGGACATCAATGATTCCCTTTCAACCGTGGGCTTTTCAAGAAAAGTCAGTGACAAAACCACCGTTTCCGCGCAGGCCGGCGTCGGTCCGATGGGGCATTCGGTGCTGGCGAGCATACAAAAAAATATGGATGCCCACAACTCGTCCTATTCCAACTATCTTCTAAGCAACTCCGCGGTTGACGGGAGAACCTCGACTACCTCGTTTGGATCGAACACAAAAATTTCGGAAACCGCTACCTTACGGAGAGAACGTCAGGTCGTCTCGAGTGAAACGCGGGGCGTATTTAAATCGAATGTGATCGGCTATGAAAACCAAATCACGCCGGAACTGAAATTTGATTTCGACTACCAAAAGCGGGAAGAAAAACAAGATCCATTTACCATTACAAGTCCGGAAGCCACGAATGCCGCTTCTGGTTTTGTGTCTTATCTCGTTCCTGACAAAATCAAAGCATATTCGAAAGCCGAGCATCGCTTTAATTCAGACGAGGTGTGGCAGCTGGTTTTAGATTCGCAGGGCGAATTTAAAGCCACGAAGGACTTCTTCGTCTTTGCCGAACATGAATATTCGACCGCCAAAGATAACGCGTCGCAGATTGATAAAAAACAAGTAGGCATCGCTTTTCGTCCGGTTAATTTTGACTGGTTCAACGCCTTGGCAAAATACATCCGTTTTGCCGATGACCGGCCGGAAAATGTGACGAGCGCGGATGGCGGATTCGTCAAGATGCAATCCCAAAGCGACACCTTTGCCGGTGAATATGCGCTGGATTTACCGGTTCGCTTTCAATTTGTACAAAAAATTGCTTTTCAGGATGAAGAAATCATGGCGGCCAATACGACGAACACCATTCAGACGCCGGAAAATCTTAAAGCGCTTCTCATGATTTACCGCTTAAATTACCATCTCACCAACCGCATTGATTTCGCAGCCGAATACCGGAGACTACGTCGAAAAGGTTCCGACATTCGGGACAAGGAACATGGTGCCCTCGTCGAAATCACCTTTCAAATCATCAAGCACGTCGCCATCGGATGTGGATTCAACTTCACCAATATTACCGAAGACATCACCGATCATGACTCCAAAAATGCGAAAGGCTTCTTCATCCGAATGCAGGGCAAATATTAAACTCTTTCCTTTCCGCTTTTCTATCCTCCTTTCGATTCTTTTTTGCAGCTTCTCCCTCCGTTCTTGCCGCGCTTGAGAACTTCATGTGAGCAGGTACAGGCCAAATAGGTTTTATTGGTGAAATTGCTTGACGATGGAAATTTATCATGATATATTTCCTATCAAATGAAAATCATCAGAAGACGCCTCGATTTGAAACTGCCTTCCGGAAAATCAGCTTTCCTCTGGGGGCCCAGGAAGGTTGGGAAAACGTTTTGGATTGAGCATCACTTGCCCGAGGCAACCGTTTTGGACTTTTTAAAGTCGGAGGTTTTTGCCGAATTCAGCGCACGGCCCGAGCTTCTGAGAGAAAAGTTTATTCACCACAAGGGTCTCATTGTAATCGATGAAGTTCAAAAAGTTCCCGCAATCCTGAATGAAGTTCAGTGGCTCATCGACCATAAAAAGATCGCATTTCTTCTGACCGGATCAAGCGCGAGAAAGCTCAGGAGAGGCCAGGCCAATTTGCTGGGCGGCCGCGCATGGCGTTATACGATGGTTCCGCTTTCATTCATGGAAGTTCAGGGTTTCGATCTGGAAAAAGTGGCGATTTCCGGCTTGCTTCCACCGCACTTTCTTTCACCCGACCCTTTAGCGGATATTCGCGCTTACGTTGCCGATTATCTTAAAGAAGAAATAGCCTCGGAAGCGTTGGTCCAAAATATTCCTGATTTTTCCGAATTCCTCCGCATTGCGGCGCTTACCTCGAGTGAACTCCTCAACTACGTCAATGTCGGAAGGGAATGCGGGGTTTCCCATAAAGTGGTGCGAAGATATTTTGATATTCTGGAGGATACCTATCTGGGTTTCCGGATCAAGCCCTGGAGGAAATCCAAAAACCGGCGCATGATCCTGACAGAAAAATTTTATTTGTTCGATGTGGGAATCGCCAATTATCTGGCCCGCCGCAGGCCGCTTTTGGGCAGCTCGGAGTTCGGTAAATCCTTCGAGCATTACATCTTGATGGAGCTGCGCGCGTATCAGGCTTATAAGAATCCCGATCTCCCCATCCATTTTTGGAGAACGGCAAGCGGCCAGGAAGTGGATTTCATCGTGGGAGACCGGGAATTGGCGGTTGAAATCAAGGCCTCCCGGCGCGTTCACGAAGGCGATATTCGCGGGCTCATGGCGCTGAGGGAAGACGGTCCTGTTAAGAAAAGGGTCGTCGTGTCCCTCGAAAAAGAGCCGCGATGGTTATCTTCTGGAATTGATGTGTTGCCGTGGAAGATTTTTCTTGAGCGATTGTGGAGCGGAGAATGGATTTAAACGGGCAAGAGGTGAAAAAATTATTGATTTATCTTAGCTTCATCAATTATGATCCCCTCATGATCCCATCCGAAAGAAGAAAACAGAGAACGGAGTACAGAGTACAGAAGATTAGGTTCCGTTCTTTTTTACTCTGTTCTCTGTACTCTGTTTTCTGTACTCTGTTTCCAGAGGTGATAGGATGAATCCCTATAATTTTGCGGTGCTGTTTTTTGCTTTTGGCACGTTGTTTGTCGGGCTGCTCATTCTGCTCAAGCGCAAAGATGAGCTGGCGAAGCGATTTTTTACGTTCTCCATTTTTGTAACCTTGTGGGGAGTCGGTTTTTCCATTTTAACCAATTCGGCCGCGACTTATGAAGGCGCGCTTTTTGGGGCGCGATTCGGCAATGTCAGCGCAGTTTTTATTCCCATTACGTGGATTCATTTCATTTTAGTTTTTGTTAGGAGAAATGAGCAGAACAGGAAGCTGATCTGCTTTCTGTATATCTTTGGAATTTTGATTACTCTGTTTTCTCCGACGCCATTATTTGTTCGGAGTATGGCCGAAAATTTGGTTCCCGGTTTTAAATGGTATACGCAGGCCGGTCCTGTTTATCATATTTTTACCGCTTTATTTTTTCTCGCCGTGCCCTATGGTTTTTGGGAGATGATTCGAGCGCTTCGCATGAGCGAAGGTAAGGATCGATTGCAGCTTCAATTATTTATTGTGGCTACCCTTTTCGGTTTTGTCGGCGGTTCCTCTACTTTTTTGGGTGTTTATGGCATCGTTTTTCCCACGTATGGCGTATTCGTTATGCCGATTTATCCATTTATCATGGCATACGCGATGATCGAACACGGTCTTTTTGATATAGAAACTATTTCGAATGCATTTCAACGTGAGAAGCTGGCTACCATTGGCCTCTTAGCCTCCAGCATCAATCATGAAATTAGAAACCCCTTATATGCAGTAAAAAGCCTCCTAGAAAGCTACGTGGAGTTTGAA
>JACQQP010000114.1 GCA_016206945.1 Candidatus Omnitrophota bacterium
AATTCATCGAGCGCAACGCAAAGGCAGTTAGGAATTTGGATATTTAATTTGAATCTCCTTCCCCCCTTGCCTGCGGACGCAGCGTAAGCTGCGCCGCGGCACTGCTTCGCTGTGTGGGGGAAGGGAAGGATGGGGGGAATCAGCCGGACGCACCCCCACCTCTATCCTCCCCCATCAAGGGGGAGGAGAAAAAAGACGAGGACGTAGGATTTATGGTAGACGAAAACATTAATGTGTACGCGCTGAACGAAAAAATTGTTCCGGCGCCAATTGAAGATGAAATGAAGACGAGCTACCTCAATTACGCGATGAGCGTGATTGTGGGGCGCGCGCTTCCTGACATTCGGGACGGCCTAAAACCCGTTCATCGGCGGATCCTTTATGCGATGAGCGATTTAGGGCTCGGCCATGCAAAACCGTACAAGAAATCGGCGCGCATTGTGGGAGAAGTGTTGGGCAAATATCATCCCCACGGCGATATGGCTGTTTACGATTCCATGGTCCGCATGGTGCAAGATTTTTCATTGAGATATCCTTTAATTGAAGGGCAGGGCAATTTTGGTTCCCTTGATGGCGACAACGCTGCGGCGATGCGCTATACAGAAGCGCGGCTTGGCGCAATTGCGACCGAACTGCTTGCCGACCTAGAAAAAGAGACGGTGAGCTTCGTCCCTAATTTTGACGAGTCCCTCGTTGAGCCTACCGTTTTGCCTGCAAAACTTCCCAATCTTTTAGTCAACGGCTCAAGCGGAATCGCAGTGGGCATGGCCACCAACGTTCCCCCGCATAATTTAAATGAGATTGTAGAAGCTTTGATCACCGTGATCGATAATCCAGAGGTTTCAATCAAAGAGCTCATGAAAATTGTAAAGGGTCCGGACTTTCCAACAGGCGGTGTCATCTGCGGGCGCGACGGGATCAAATCCGCTTACGAGACAGGCCGCGGGAAACTGGTGGTGCGCGCTAAAGCAGCTATTGAAACAGGCGCGAAGACCAAAAAAGACGCGATCGTGATCACCGAAATTCCTTATATGGTCAATAAGACGAATTTGATCGAGTCGATCGTTTATCTCGTAGAAAACAAAAAAGTCGACGGCATTTATGACATTCGCGATGAATCCGACCGAGACGGAACGCGAATCGTCGTTGAGCTTAAGAAAGATTGCGTTCCTCAGGTCGTGCTCAATCAACTCTTCAAACACACGCAGATGCAGGAAACATTCGGTGTCATTACGCTTGCTTTAGTGGACGGCCAGCCGAGGGTTCTGAATCTAAAGCAATTGATCGATGAATTCATCGAGTTTCGGGTGGAAGTGGTTCGGAAGCGCACCCAATTTGATCTCGATAAAGCAGAGCGTCGCGCTCACATTTTGGAAGGTCTTAAGATTGCGATTGGAAGTTTGGACAAAGTGATTAAAACGATCCGCGCGTCCAAAGATCCCGAAGTTGCCAAGGCTGCTTTAATGGAGAATTTTGAACTTACCGAGATTCAGGCCAAGGCGATTCTCGAAATGCAGCTCCAGCGTCTAACGGCCCTTGAGCGTGACAAAATTGAGGCGGAATACCTTGAGCTCCTCAAACAGATTGAATATTTCAAGTCGGTTTTAAAAAGCAAGCAGAAGGTGCTTGGCATTATTAAAGACGAATCCAAAGAAATCGCCAAAAAATATGGGGATGAACGGCGAACCCAAATTGTAGCTGCGGAGACTGATTTTGAAATTGAAGACTTGATTGCGGAGGAGGATGTCTTAATCACAATTTCTCACGCAGGCTATATCAAGCGCCTTCCCGTTGATACCTATAGACGCCAACGGCGCGGGGGAAAAGGCGTGACGGGCGGTGGCGTTCGGGACGAGGAAGAAGATTTTATTGAACATATGTTTCTTGCGTCGACCCACGACCAGCTTCTTTTCTTTACGAATAAGGGTCGCGTTTATTGGAGGAAAGCTTATGACATTCCGCAGGCTTCCCGCCAAGCAAAAGGCAAGGCCATCGTCAATTTGCTTGCACTTGGCCAAGATGAAACGATTGCGAGTTTCCTTCAAGTTCCAGAGTTTGACGAAAAACACTATGTTCTCATGGTGACAAAGAACGGCGCGGTTAAGAAGACGAACCTTATGGCGTATTCGCATCCGCGCACGACCGGAATCAATGCGATTAAACTTAAGGATAAAGATACGCTGATCGCTTGCAAGTTGACTTCCGGGAAGGATGAAATTTTTATCGCGACGCAACAGGGAAAGGCAATTCGCTTTAACGAGAGACAAGCGCGCGATATGGGGAGAACCGCGAGTGGAGTGCGGGGAATTCGATTAGGAAAGAAGGATGAGGTGATTGCTGTCGAAATTGTGGATCCGAAAGCCACTGCGCTCACTGTGACGAGCCAGGGTTTTGGGAAAAGGTCCAAGTTCCAAGATTACAGGCTCCAGTCCCGCGGCGGCAAGGGAATCATCAACACCAAAGTCACTGCAAAAAATGGCTACGTTGTGAACGTGTTGACCGTAACGGATGACGACGAAATCATTATCGTGACCGGACGGGCTCAAGTTGTGCGCATATCGGTTAGCCAGATTCGGACGGTAGGGCGGAACACACAGGGCGTTCGGGTGATCAAAGTGGCGCCCAAGGATGAGGTTGCTTCAGCGATGAAGGTGGTTGCTAAGGAAGAAGGCGGACAAGAAGGCGAAGAGAAGAAAGAAAAAAAATAAACTCACACATCCCAAATCCAAATGTCGAACTTGTCATTCCCGCGCCGTTTGGTCAAGCGCCGGTCGGGCGCTCGATCGTACGGCCCCGCGCGGTTGGCGCGAGCGTTAAAGCGTGCGGGGATGACAGCTCGTTGCAGAGCAAAATGGCGGACATCGGATTTGGGATTTTGCGTCTCATAAGGCGCTAGCATGTTAGATCTCAAATTCATTCGCGAACAAACCGAGGCAGTCAAGCAGGGTCTTTCCCGAAAGGGTTTTAAAACCGAGATTATCGACCAGGTTCTTAGCCTTGATGAAGAAAGGCGTAGGTTGCTTCAAGAAGTAGAGGGTCTTAAGGCGGATCGCAACCGCGCCAATGATGAAATATCGAAGGCGAAGCGAGAAAATAAGTCAGCAACAGCTGTTATCGGACAAATGAAGGCACTATCCCAAAATATAGATATTATTGATAGAAAAGTGGTAGATATTGGCTTAAATGTAGACAGAATAGTATATAGCATCCCAAATATACCGGATAAATCAGTTTCAGACGGTTTTGGCGCGAATAGTAATAAAGTGGTGCGGGAATGGGGCAAACCTCCCAAATTTGACTTTAAACCGAAGGATCACCTCGAGCTCGGGACAAAATTGGGATGGGTATCCTTTGAAAAAGCCGCGAAGGTCACTGGAAGCGCCTTCGCTTTGTTTCAGGGGGAGGGGGCGAGGTTGGTTAGGGCGTTGGTTAACATGATGTTGGACCTCCATTCCAAGGAGCATGGATATAAGGAGGTGTGGCCGCCGGCCTTGGTGAACCGTACGAG
>JACQQP010000108.1 GCA_016206945.1 Candidatus Omnitrophota bacterium
ACAATTGGAAGTTTGATGATTATCGTGTCTCTTCATGTGTTGACGATGGAGGATGCCCTACTGGAAGTCCAAGACCTTTATGAAAATCCTTGGCAGTCTTTCCAGATGGGGGTGACGGGCGTTTTCTTTATTTTTGTAGGTCTCATTTTTACGAAAACGCTTGTGAAAAAAACCCGTCGCGATGATGACGTGGTCCTATATGGAAAATGGGGATATGTCACGGTTTCCATTCGGGCCATTGACGATTTGGTACGAAAGGGGCTTCGAAAGTTTGACGTGGTTCGTGAAATTCACTTGGAGACAGAAGTGGACGGCGCTCGATTGAAAATGGTGGCCAATCTGGCGGTGCTCTCTGGCTGGAATTTGCCGGAATTAATTAATACGATCCAGAACGATCTTTTAGAACGGCTTAAAAAAATGTTGGGGGGCAGTGTTGAGGTTGAGTTCATTGTCAATGTCATTAAAATTATTGATCAGCCTGTGGTTACAGAGAGGGTTTAAAGGAGTGTTCTAACAAAACAGCGTGAGATGAGAAGTGGCGACTAAAATTGGAATTTTGACGGGAGGCGGTGATTGTCCAGGGCTTAATGCTGTGATTCGTGCCGTCGTCAAGGGCGGGATCAAAAAGGGATGGGAGGTGATCGGATTTAAATATGGCTGGAAAGGTATGATCGATCGTGAAACACTGAGCCTCGATGATCGATCTGTTGCTGGGATTCTTCACCGAGGCGGCACCGTTCTTGGCACCTCGCGCACCAATCCTTATAAAAATCCTGAGCATATTGCTAAAGTCCGGGAAGCGTTTAAGTTTCACAATCTTCACGCCCTTATTGTCGTGGGAGGGGAAGACACGCTCGGCGTTGCAGCAAAGTTAGCAGCCGAAGGGTCTCCAGTGGTGGGGGTTCCTAAGACGATTGACAATGATCTTGCATGCACGGATTACACATTTGGTTTTGATACGGCGGTGAACGTTGCGATGGAATGCATTGACCGACTTCACACCACAGCAGAATCCCATAACCGCGTGATGGTGGTTGAGATCATGGGTCGCCATGCGGGGTGGATTGCTACTTATGCAGGATTGGCGGGTGGGGCAGATGTCATCCTGATTCCAGAAATCCCTGTGGACATTGATCAGGTTTGCCATGTGATCAAAAATCGACAAGCGCGAGGAAAACTTTTTAGCATTGTGGCGGTAGCTGAAGGGGCGACCTTCGCTGGGAAAGGTGTGGTTCAGGAGGAAAAACTGGATCAATTCGGCCACGTCCGGCTGGGCGGAATTGGTCAGATCCTGGCTGAAATGATCGAAAAGAAAACGGGTTTTGAAACTCGCGTGACCGTATTAGGACACATTCAGCGGGGCGGTTCGCCCACGGCTTTCGATCGTGTTTTGGGGACCCGTTTTGGAATTGACGCCTTGCGGTTGGCTGAGGAGAAAAAATTTGGTTACATGGTCAGCTTGCAGGGAAACAAAATCGTCCCAGTTCGCTTGGAGCAAGCCACTGGAAGTTTGAAACTCGTGCCCAAAGAGCTTTACGAGTTAACCCAGATCTTTTTCTGACATGCCGACTAAGTTGCGAGGTCAAATCATTGGATCAAGTCTTGAAAGTCACGAAGCAGCTTTTAAAGCGACCTTCGATCTTAACCATATCAAACTTCTGGGCGAGATTGCAGACCGAATGACCGAAGCGTTTCAGCGTGGAAATAAAATCCTTCTTTGTGGGAACGGCGGAAGCGCAGCTGATGCGCAGCACATAGCGGCCGAATTCATCGGGCGTTTCAAAGGAGAAAGAAAAAGCCTTCCCGCCATTGCCTTGACGACGGACACTTCCGTTTTAACTGCGCTGGCAAACGATTACGCTTACGAAGCCGTTTTTTCGAGGCAAGTAGAAGGACTCGGCGAAAAAGGGGATATTTTGATTGCGCTTTCTACCAGCGGAACTTCGAAAAACGTGATTGAAGCGGTCAAGAAAGCAAAGGAAAAAGGTCTCACAACCGTCGGATTTACGGGTGAGTCGGGGGGTGAGCTTGTGAAACTTTGCGATTTTAATTTTTCAGCGGCTTCTCAAAAAACGCCTCGTGTTCAAGAGATGCATATCACTGCGCTTCATGCCGTCTCGGAAGCAGTCGAAGATGCACTCTTTCCTTCATAGCGGATGCGTTCGAAATTGTATTCCCGTCGTGCACTCGCTCGTTGGGCTCAGCGCGTGAGGCGGCGCGGCAAACGAATCGTTTTTACCAACGGATGCTTTGATATTGTACATGCCGGCCATGTTGCGTACCTGGAGTGGGCCAATCGTCTTGGCGATTTTTTAGTCGTTGGACTCAATTCCGATCGCTCCACACGAAAGCTTAAGGGTCGTGGCCGTCCGATACAATCCGAAGAAGATCGCGCTCGCGTTTTGTGTGCCCTTTCGTGTGTTGATTGCGTTACGATTTTTAATGCAGAAACGCCACTTGCACTCATTCGGGCGGTGCGGCCGCACGTTCTCGTGAAGGGGGCTGATTGGCCGCTTTCCTCCATTGCCGGTCATCGCGAAGTTTTAAGCTGGGGCGGCAAAGTGAAACGAATCCGACTTCTAAAAGGCCGTTCTACCTCAAAAATTTTAAAAAAGCTTGCCCCTCACCCCAAGCCTCTCCCCATCCGCCGAAGGACGGATTCGTCCGTTTTTTGGCGAAAAGGGGAGAGGGGAGGGTGAGGGGGTTGTGTGCCATGAAGAACAGAAGTCTTCGTCTTATCGATGCGAACTTCAATCGGGTTAAGGAAGGATTGAGAGTCTGCGAGGATATTTTGCGTTTTATTTATGATGACGCTCGGTTAACTCGCTCGTTTAAAGAACTTCGCCACGACTGTTCCAAAATCATTCTGAAATTCCCAGTTCCTTATCGGGTTTTGGTCAAGATGCGTGAGGCGCGGAAGGACGTGGGGAAAAATAGCCTCATTTCAGAGAAAAAAAAGCCCAATTGGAACGATGTTCTGGCGAGCAATATGAAACGCGCTCAGGAAGGTTTACGCGTTTTGGAGGAAGCGTCGAAAATCATTGCGCGTGGCGCGAGCAGGCGTTTTCAATCGTTACGGTTTAGTCTTTATGAGTTGGAAAAACGAGTGCTTAAAAAATTTTAGGCTTTATGCGATTACGGATCTTAAATCTCCCCTCACGCCAGCCCTCTCTCCTGGGGGGAGGAAGGGTGAGGGGAGTTCTAAAATTCTTGCTGACATTGAAGGAGCGTTTCGGGGAGGGGTGGATATTGTCCAACTCCGTTCTAACGTGTTTTCAGATCGCGTTTTGCTTGAACTCGGGGAAAAGATTCGGCGGATAACTCAAAAGGTCAGGAAGCTTTTTATTGTGAATGATCGAGTAGATTTAATGCTTGCCATGGATGCGGACGGCGTTCATTTGGGACAAGAGGATCTTCCGATTGATATTGCCCGCCGTATGATTGGTAATCGTAAGAAAATCATTGGGAAGTCTACTCATAGCCTAAAGCAAGCGCTCCAGGCGGAACGCGAAGGGGCTGATTACATCGGTTTTGGCCCCATTTTTGAAACGCCGACGAAACCGACCTATCCTCCCGTTGGTCTTCAAACGATTCGCGAGGTCATGAAGCGGATTAAAATTCCCATGGTCTGTATTGGAGGAATTGACCCAACGAATGTGAAGCAAGTTATTGAGGCAGGTGCTCATCGCATTGCCGTGGTGCGGGCTATTTTTGGTGTGCCAGATGTTTATCAAGCTGCATGTCATTTACGCGGATTAATGGAACATGACTAGGGCATCTTCTCACTATCCGCTCATGGTGGTTGGGACCGTAGCGATCGATTCTGTTGAAACGCCCTTTGGTAAAAAGGACTCTGTTTTCGGGGGTTCCGCCTCTTATTTTTCTTACGCCGCCAGTTTCTTTACCGCTGTTGAGTTAATTGCCGTTGTAGGCGAGGACTTTCCGGGCGAATATCGCAAGGTTTTGGAAGAACGTCCCATTGGATTAGAGCACTTAGCGACCCGCCAGGGAAAAACGTTCCACTGGAGGGGCAAATATGGGTCTGATTTGAATACGGCCGAGACCCTTGAGACCCAACTTAATGTTTTGGTTGATTTCAAGCCAGAACTCAGAAACGACCGTGAGCCTGAGTATTTATTTCTTGCCAATATCGATCCCAATCTCCAAATGGATGTTCTCAATCAGGTGAAACGCCCTAAGTGCCGCTTTGTCGCCTGCGACACGATGAATTTTTGGATTGAAGGTAAGGCCTTAGAGTTGGGAAAGGTGTTGAAGCGAGTGGATATGATTGTGGTGAATGACGGGGAAGCGCGGCTCCTCGCCAAAGAAGCCAACTTGATTAAAGCAGCGCGGAAGATTCAACGAATGGGGCCTGGGGTTGTGATCATCAAGAAGGGCGAACACGGCGCTTTCTTATTTCAAAGAGAGCAATTTTTCGCGTTGCCTGCGTATCCATTGGAAGAAGTTTTCGATCCAACGGGGGCGGGCGATTCATTTGCGGGAGGCGTCATGGGCTATTTGGCAAAGACCGGCGATACTGATTTTGAGAACTTGAAACGAGCGGTCTCTTATGGGGCGGTCGTTGCATCTTTTACGGTGGAGGATTTTGGCCTCGAGCGCTTGCGGACGCTGCGCGCGGAAGACATTGAAAGCCGTCTGGCGAATTTTAAGCGGCTTTGTAGTTTTTAAATTGAGGTAGAGAGCAGCAAGTAGCGAGTAGAGAGAAAAGGAAAAATAACAAATTCCAAATAACAAACAAATCCGAAATCCCAATGACCAAAAGCTTACATCTTCAGTCTATTGTCATTTCGGGTATTGTTGCTTGTTTGTAATTTGTTATTTGTCATTTGGAATTTATGTTTTTCTCTCTACTATGCCCTCTCTACTCTCTACTTCAATCCAATGATCGCTATGGAAGCACAGCTTTTGGAAGGAAAAAAAGTAGCCGAGAAGCTTAAAATCCGAGTCGAGCGCGACATCGTGGAATGTTCTAAGAAACTGGGAATGTCTCCTGTTTTACGCGCGATTCAAGTGGGCGAGGACCATGCCTCCGAACTTTATTTGAAATCTCAAAGGCGCGTTGCGGAATCCGTCGGAATTAAACATGAAACAACCGCGCTTCCTCAAACGGCAAGTGAACCGGACCTGATGGGCGAAATTGAACGCGCCAACCGCGATCCCAAAGTGCATGGGATTATCGTTCAGATGCCGCTTCCAAAAACGTTTCAAACCGATCAGGTACTGGACACGATTCATCCAGACAAAGATGTTGAAGCCGTTACGACGCGGAATTTGGGAAGGCTCCTCATTAATAAAGAAGGACTTGCCCCGTGTACGGCGCGAGCTTGTATTCGCTTAATTGAGGAAACGGGCGTTGACGTTTATGGGAAAGAAGGGATTGTGATTGGATCCAGTAAGGTAGTTGGAATGCCAGTTTTTTTGCTTTTGGTTGGGAAAAAAGTGACGAGCACGATCTGCCACACGGGCACGTTTAAATCAGGGACGCTTGAATCGCAGGTGCGCCGTGCCGATGTGCTTGTCGTTTCAGCAGGCAAGCCTGCTTTAATTCCGGGTGCTTGGGTCAAAGAAGGAGCGATTGTCATTGATGTCGGAATCAACCGAGTCGATGGGAAGACCGTTGGGGACGTCGAATTTGAGACAGCCAAGAAACGCGCTCGATTCATTACGCCGGTTCCAGGCGGTGTTGGGCCCCTTACGACGATGACCCTCATGGAGAATTTGGCGCAAGTGGTTTCTCTTCAGCTCAAAAAGTAGTTTTTCGGTTTCACCCCGTATTCCTATGTTTGTTATTGGAGAGCGAATCAATCCCACAGGTAAGCCCCATTTAGCCAACGCACTCTTGGCGGAGAAGAAAGTATTGATCCAGGAAGAAGCGCTTCGCCAAGAAGAGCGAGTCGCAGATGCCTTGGATGTCAATGATTCGAGCTGCGGCATCGACCGTGCAAAAGCAATTAGTTTTGCCGTTGAAGCCGATCGAGAAGTGAG
>JACQQP010000111.1 GCA_016206945.1 Candidatus Omnitrophota bacterium
ATACTGTTTTTCTAGATACGTGTAGATGATTCAGTAAAGCTTTCATGGTTTGAGACATTTTCTAACGGGTAATTTCGAGAGCATATTTTATAACTCCTGCCAGGATTTCATTCGATTGGTCGCAGAACCACCGCCTTGATCATCCAAGGCTTCGTCACAGTGAATTTTTCCATCGCCTGACATGGCGAGAGAGTCACCCGTAACGGCTCCAAAGAGTTCTCCGTTGCCATAAATATTGACCCTTGCCTGAGGTGCGTAGATAGAGCCATAAAAGTTTCCGTTTCCACTTACGGTTACCGTTTGGTCGCCAACCACCTTAATGGTGAGATTGGGTGGGAGGTTTTGAGCGGTCGTAATCCCGTTTCCTGCGATAGAGACGTCTCCTGAAACATAAATCGTGGTTTGACCGGTTGTATTTAATCTCCCGTTGCCTTCAATCGTGAGTGAGGTGTAATGGTAAGTTCCGCTGGGCAAAGTGACCGTGTTATTTCCATTGACGCTAAGCCCTCCTGAATTTGAAACCCCTCCCGGAACAGTTGCAGGATCTAAAGTGGTTCCAGAGGATGCAGCATATTGCGTGCCTGAGATGTTTGAGTTTCCGCTCAGCACGATCGCAGTATTTGGGTCTCCTCCAGGTCCAATGATGGCGTCTCCATTAATTTGAACGTTACCGGAAAGACTAATCGTATTTCCATCTGCGCGATTGCTTCCAATGTGACCCTTCTGTCCTGCATATTGCGGTTGATAGGTGCCATTATTGGAATTGTAGCTGTCGGTCACGACATTTCCACTTACCTGAATGGTATGTTCGGCAAAGACGTAAGGAGGACGCTTTGGTGCGGGGCCGAGTTCCACGACGGCTGTAATATTGCGCTCTTGTTGAATGCTGCCTCCGGTACTCGTTAGCACCTGGCCCTTTGCTTGAATCGTGTAAATATTGGGATTGGTTTGTGAAGGTGTCACCGTGGTTTGGTATTGGCCTATGTTCCGCGAGTTACTGGAAGCAGTGGAAGGGAGTCCTGAATAACTCGGATTCGTTCTTAGTCGCACAATGGTTTGGTCCAAAGCGCCTTCGGCCAGATGAAATGCGCTCATCCGGGCTTCGAAATTGCGGACCGCGTGGATTTCGGCTATGCCATTTGCCATAAAACCTATTGTTAGAACGATAACGGTCGAGATCATACTCAGGGATGAAACGAGCGCTATTCCTTTTTCCTTTCTAATTTTTTCCTTTCTCATTTCCTTTCTAATCCAACCAAGCAGCGTCATAGTTTGGTACCCCTTTCTCAGAATATTTTTGGCCAAACTCATTGGTCTCCATTTTTAACCTTTCCGATCACTCTAGTTCCAAAAATAAAAACGGCCTATCAAAAGATAGGCCGCAACTAAACGACATGAATTTTCTCAATTCACTAATGTGCTTGCGAAATTCGGCAACCTGCCTACCTTTGCCCATCGGGCTTTAGGCGCACGGCTTTGCGTCCTAATCTTTCGATTTGCGCCTCAGCCAAAGGACTGATCCGTCCTTCGGCGGAAAACTGCGTGGCGCATCCGCCAATCTTTATCGCGGAAGTTTGCTATTATCGTTTCACTAAAGAACTGGATACTTCCTGCTTACAAGATACCCTACGGAATTCTCACTTGCAAGTGGGCCTGGAAATTTTAAAGGGAAAGGAGGCACTTTTTTGTTATTTAAAGTAACTGATGAGCGAGAAAATGATCAGAAAAATACCCTTGACAACAGACTTGTTCTGAATAAGATAATATCCTATTCAGATTTAATCTTAATAGGATTTAGTCAGATTATCTTCTGTAAGAGGGTGGAGTGATGGAAGCAGCAAAACATAGTCCGGCTCAATTCCAAGCTTTGCTTGAATCCAAAGGTTTAAAGTACACTTACGAAAGAAAGATGATTTTCGATGAAGTGTCCCACCTGAAAGAGCATTTTGATGCTGACAGCCTTTATGAACGGTTTAAGGGTAAAGGCCGCCGGATATCGCGTGACACGGTCTATCGGACGCTTCCGCTTCTTTTAGAAAGTCATGTGATTCAAAAGTCGGCAGGAGCGGGAAAGCGGGAATTTTTTGAACGGATCGGCCGTAAGGGTCATCACGATCACATGATTTGTATCAAGTGCGGCAAGATTATTGAATTTCAGTGCGAAGAAATCGAGAAACTTCAAGAGAAGAAAGCTCAAGAATTCGGTTTTAAACTTACCTTTCACGATCATCGATTATTCGGGACTTGTAAAGATTGCCAACATGGATAAATCTGTTGCCTCGACCGAGTCGGCCGATCCAAAATCAAACAATCGAAAAATTATCCTTTCTGAGGAATTATTTGCAGGCGCAAAGCAGGTCATTATTGAGCATTGCGGAAGGCATTATCGGCTTTTGATTACGAAAACAGGAAAGTTAGTCCTCAATAAATGAGGAGTGCAGAGAACGGAGTACAGAGTACAGAGTACGGAATCTCCCACGTCCTTTTTGTTCTGTTCTCTGTACTCTGTTCTCGGTTCACTAAAAATTGACAGCTAGGGATGGACATGTGGCCAATCTAGTACCCAGCCAACCAATGAAAAATCTCAAGCCATTACAAAGGAAGAGAGGAGCATTAGAAAATGAGGTTAAGAAATTCGGTGCTGGGTTTAAAAATGATGACTTTGGTGCTTGCCTGTTTCATGAGCCATCCCGCCATCGGTTTTACAGTTGACGAAATGAAAACACCTCAAGATGCTGCTCAAAAAAAAGAAAAGGTCGAGACAACGACATTGAAAGAAGTTCAAGTCAAGGCGGTGAAGCCGGAGGAAAAAGCGATTTTTCTTCCCGATGTTCAAGGAACAAAAATTAACGCCGGAAAGAAAACCTCTGTGATTGCTTTAGACGAAGCGCCTACGAGCACCAACAATAATTATCGCCAGACATTTGTTAAAACCCCTGGTTTATTAGTGAGCGAAGAAACGACACCGCTTTTTAGCGTAGGATATCGAGGTCTGGAACCCCATCGGGCTCAGTTTACGCAAGTGATGAAGGACGGCGTTCCCATTCATGCGGATATGTTTGGTTATCCGGAGTCGTATTATACGCCGCCGCTTGAGACGGTTGAGGAAATTGAATTTATTCGAGGCGGAGCGGCATTAATGTACGGTCCGCAGCCTGGCGGTGCGCTTAATTTTGTGACCCAAGATCCTGTTATTGACCGAAAATTGGCGACCCATGCAGAAAACGTTTTTGGAAGCTTTGATTATTTTTCTACGTACGAATCGGCAACCGGCACCGTCGGGCCTCTTGGTTACTACGGTTATTTTCATGAAAGGCAAGCTGAAGGCTTTCGCGAGCACAACAGCGATTTCCAAGTGATCTCGAGTGGTGTGAAAACGGTTTTAAATCAAACGGCGGACTCTCGTTTGACCATGACGTACGATGAATACCATGAAGAGCATGGTGAACCGGGCGGTTTAACTGCCGCTCTTTTACAAAATGACAATACGTTGACGACTCGTTTTTTTGACCGTTTCCGGTTGGAACGTTATTACGGAACGGTTAAGTATGAACACGAATTTTCAGAAGATACGCAACTTGATCTTTTGGTTTATGGCGGCCATTACCGCCGTTACAGCAAACGTCAGCGCGGCGGGGGCTTTGGAACTGAGCCAAGAGGAGGAGCTTCTGCCACCAACGATATTGAAGAACAGGATTTTTACAATTTGGGTTTTGAAGAACGTCTTCGCCACGATTATGAGCTTTTTGGTCAAACTCATACGGTGAGCATCGGGACGCATACGTTTATGTCGCATTCTCCCCGCGAAGATCAGCGCGGAGCAACTCCGGCCGCCGATTCAGGAACTTTACGAAAGAAAGCCGTCCGCGATAGTTGGTATTTCTCAGCCTTCCTTGAAAATATGTTTCGCTTCGGCAAGCTTACGGTAACCCCGGGGGTTCGTTTGGAACATATTTGGCAGCACCTCAATGAAGAATTGAATTTGGATAAAACGCGAGTTCCGTTAGCGGATGAAAAAACCTTTGATTTCGCCCCGCTTTTTGGCGGCGGAATTGCTTATGAAATTGCAAAGGGGATCGAAGCTTATACCAATCTTTCTCAATCGTACCGTCCGAAAATTTTTACGCAAGCAGTGCCGACCGGAACCAATCAAATCGTCAACGAAGATTTGAAGGAAGGAACGGCTTGGCAGTATGACGTCGGCTTGCGCGGAAGGCCGATTGATTTTATCGCTTGGGATATCAGCTACTTCATTTTAAGTTTTAACGATCAAATCGGAACGGTTGGAAATGAGATCAAGAATTTAGGCGATTCGTTCCACCAAGGATTGGAATTTTATGGAGAGGCCGATTTCGTTAAGGCATTCGATTATTTGAATCATTCTGAGCACGTCAATCAAATCGGCTCTATTTCTGAATTTTTCACACTGACCTTGCTCAATGCTGATTTTCGAAATGGGCCGACGGAGGGGCGGACGCCGCAATACGCACCGCAGTTCACGGTCAAGTTTGGTACGAATTACAACTGGAATGAGCGCATTAAGCTGAGTTTTCTTTCCACCTTGGTAGACGATCATTTTGCGGATGATGCGCATACGGCAAACCGCTACATCCCTTATTACTCGGTGTGGGATTTGACGGGCGAAATCGTGCTGCTCAAGAA
>JACQQP010000112.1 GCA_016206945.1 Candidatus Omnitrophota bacterium
ACTAAAAATAGAGAACCTGTAATGAGGATTACCCCCTCACCCCTCCCTCTCCCCCCTTTTCCGCCAAAGGACGGATCCGCCATCTTTGTGGCGGAGGGGGGAGAGGATAAAGGTGAGGGGGGCGCTAACTGATCTACAATTCTAAGTGCCTCACGGATACTTTGCGCCCAAAAGGTCGGTTTTTTATACCCCATTTTGGAAAGTGTTTCCAGAATAACTTTGGGCTCTTGAGCTCTTGAAGTATTGCTTTTGGTCACGATAAATGAAACAAAATCTGGAATCAAATTCTTCAATATGGCTTGCAAATTCTTCTCCCGTGACACTCCAAAAATCGCAATTTTCTTCCTTTTTGGAAAAAATGTCTTGAGCGCTATGGAAACTTCCCGCATAGAAGCCCCATTGTGCGCCCCATCCAAAACAAAGGTCTTCGGTCCGCGTCTCAGGACTTCAAAACGGCCTGGCCAAAAAGCGGTTTTGAGACCTTTTCGAATCATGGATTCCCTGAGCGGAAAACCAAACTGATTTTCTAAGAGACTTGCGCCGGCCAGCGCAACGGCCGCGTTCCTGATCTGAAAACGGCCAACTAAGCTGATCCTAAAGCCCTTCCAGCGCCGAGGACCAATCTGAAAATCAAACTTCCCCCCCTTAAGAGAAGTGGTTTCGTGCTGGGTCCGGAAGGCAGAATCTAAAAAATATCCCCTAGCCTTTTGCCTCCGGATCTGATCTTGAATCACGCGTCTTGCCTCCGGTTTTTGTTCGCTCGAAACAACGACGGCGCTTGGTTTGACAATCGCGGCTTTCTCCCGCGCAATGGAGGTAAGGGAATGTCCCAAGTGTTCCTCATGATCAAAACTAATCGGCGTGATTACGGACACCAGAGGTTTTAAAACGTTGGTCGCATCAAGCCTCCCACCCATTCCAACTTCGAAAATCCCGAAATCGACCTTACGCTCTTTGAAATAAAGCATGGCCGCCAAGGTGAACACTTCGAAATAGGTAATCGGGCCAAGCGCTTTACCAATACCAGGTATTGATTTCATAAGTCCAATGTCATTCCCGCGAAAGCGCCAGTCAGTCAAGCGGCGGTCGGCCGCTCGGTCATCTGGCACCGATCGGTCGGATCGGCGGGAATCCAGAGTGCTGGACCCCCGCTTTCGCGGGGGTGACACCTTTATGAAACCAAGTCCTGGCATTACCTGCTTGATTTTCGAAAACAATTGAGCAAAATCATTTTTGGAAATCGCCCGCCCATCCACTCTAATCCGCTCGCGGGGATCGCCTAAATGGGGCGACGTGTATAAGCCCGTCGAATAGCGATTTGCGGTTAGGATCGAGGCTAAAAAATTGGCGGTCGAACCTTTCCCCTTAGTTCCTGCAACCAATATGGAAGAAAACGAATATTCAGGATGACCAAACCAATCCAAGAGGCAGGCCATGCGCTTGAGATGAAATTGGCGTTTGTACTCAAACGGCAGGCACTCAAAATTGAGAAAGTAGTAGAGATAGCGAACTGCTTGGGCGTACTGCATGAGCCTACAGAACGCAGAATGCAGTAGGCAGAATGCAGAAAGCAGAAGGCAGAGTAAATGCCTTGTGATTAGAAAACACTTGAGATAAGCAGTGGTATGGATTCAATGGTTGTGAAATTAATTTCATTTTTCTGCTTACTGCCCACTGCATTCTGCCTTCTGCCTACCACTTTCTGCTTTCTGCTTACTGCCTACTGCTTACTAATGTCGGAAGTGCCGTTCGGCGGTAAACACCATGGCGATGCCCACGTTATTGCAAGCGTCAATCACATCCTGATCGCGAATCGAACCGCCTGGCTGGATGATCGCGCGGATTCCATATTCGTAAGCCACTTCAATGTTATCAGGCATCGGAAAAAACCCGTCGCTTGCGAGAATCGCGCCTTTCGTACGGTCCCCTGCCTTCATACAGGCAAGCTTCACACTATCCACTCGCGACATCTGGCCGCAGCCAATTCCAACGGTTCGCCTTCGTTGCGCGAGCACAATGGCATTGGAACGAACGACTTTGGCACATTTCCAAGCGAACAAAAGATCAGCCGTTTCACGAGGCTTTAGGCGCTCTTTCGTTACCCACTTTAGACTTCTCCTCAGTTTTCGCTCATACTCACAAACGGGCCGATCCCGATCTTGAACGAGAAGCCCGCTTTTAATAAATTTGAAATTGTAAGGTTCGATGGCGCTAAGGCCATTCACTTCGATGACCCGCAAGTTCTTTCTGGACTTCAAGATCTCAAGCGCCACCTTCGTATACTGAGGAGCAAGGATGACTTCAAAAAAGGAAAGCTTCTCAAAAGCAACCTTCGCGATTTCACCGTCGCAGATTCGGTTGACCCCCACGATTCCGCCAAAGGCGGAAAGCGGATCGCTCTCAACCGCATAAACCAACGCAACCGAAAGTTTTGAATCAGCGGCTATTCCCGAAGGATTATTGTGTTTGACGACACAGGCAGCAGGTTCTCGAAATTCACGGAGAACGTCCACGGCAGACTCAAAATCAAGGATATTATTGTAAGAAAGCTCTTTTCCCTGATATTGCTTGAATTGAAATTGAGAAGGGGCGCCTACTTGTTTGTAAAGTGCCGCCCGCTGATGGGGATTTTCACCGTAACGCAGATTTTCTGATCTCTGAAAAACCTCGTCAAAAACCTCGGGCAATTCTCCGCCCCCCCACCTTTGTCCTCCCCCACCTGTTCGCCAAAAAGCGGCGGAATCCGTCCGGACGAATCTCGCCGATGGCTGGCGGATGGGGGGAGGAGAGGAGAGGGGGGACTGTTTGGATAAATACCGCGTGATTTCGCGATCATAAGTTGACGTATGGCGAAACACTTTCACAGCAAGCCTCTTGCGAAGCTCATGCGAGAGCGAGCCTTTATTTTCTCTAAGCTCTTCAATCACGGCGGCGTAATCATTTGGATCAGAAATCGCGGCCACAGATTCAAAATTCTTTGCCGCGGACCGAAGCATCGTAGGACCGCCAATATCGATCTGCTCCACGGCTTCCTTAAGTGTCACCTTAGGTTTTTGAATCGTTTCGCGGAAGGGGTACAAGTTTACCACCAGAAGGTCAATCGGAATGATTCGATGCTGCTTTGCTTCGCGCACTTGCTTTTTGTCCGACCGAAGAAACAAAAGGCCGCCATGCACCTTGGGATGCAGCGTTTTTAATCGCCCGTCAAGGACTTCGGGAAAGCCCGTCAGTTCAGAAATAGAATGCGCAGCAATCTGATTCCTCTTAAGCAAAGCCAGTGTTCCTCCTGTTGAGAAAATTTCTACTTTGAAACGACGCAACTCTTTTGCAAGAGGAATTAAACCCGTTTTATCAGAAACGCTTATGATTGCTCGCTTAATTTTCATCTTGTTGTTTGTCATCCTTCGGCTTCGCCCTTTTCGCCGACCGCGAAAAGGACTAAGCAGTCCCGAAACCGATCGGGTTTCGGGGCGGCTTCGGGCTCAGGATGACAATTCCTTTTCCAACTCTATCCGAAACCGTTCCATTAATCGTTTCGTCACGAAACCTGGAACTTGAACACCGATTCTTCGGCCATCCAGGGAACAAATTGGGGTAATTTCACCCGATGTGCTTGTTAAAAATGATTCCTCCGCATTCCAAACGTCGTGTCGAGTCAGATTCGATTCGATGAAAGAAAGGTGTTCTTTTCGCGCGCATTCTATCACAAATTGTTTCGTCACTCCATGTAAGACACCGACCGCTGGCGTCAAAACTCGGCCCTCTTTCACGACAAACAAATTCCAAACCGTAGCTTCCGTGACATACCCATTTAAATCAAGGAAAATAGTCTCAAACACATCCAAGCGCTCCTTTTCCATCGCGGCCAGAACATTATTAAAAAAAGCGCTCGTCTTCGCTTCGGGAGGCGATGCGTGTGTCAAGCTTCGACGCGTTACCGCGGTCTTAAGATCAACTCCCCGCTCATAAATCCAAGCGGGCCGCTTCCGATCTAAGATCAACAGATAGCTGTTTTGCCCATCAACGCCAAGGCGCAAGAAAACATCTTTTCTATGACTTTGGGTTAAGCAAGAAAGCAATTCTTTTTCTAGCGCGGATAAAGTTTTCGGCAGTTTAAGTCCAATGGTATTTGCAGATTCAGAAAGCCGATTCAAATGCTCCCCCAAGTGAAAAATGTTACCCCGGTAACTTCTCAGACTTTCAAAAGCGAAGACCTCATCTTCTGAAAACCGCAATGGATAAATTCGATCGGATTGAATGCGTTTACCATTAACAAAAATTTGAGGGTGGGACTCAACCGTCATTGCGAGCCTCGCGCCGGTTGGCCGAGCGGCGGCTTCTGCGGAGTTGCGCCTCGCAATGACGGCGAATCAGACGTACACAACGCATCGATCAGTGCTTTCCCCTTGTAAAGCGTCTCCCAGTACTCGGCTTCAGGATCCGAGTCATAGACAATGCCAGCGCCGACTTGCAAATAACCTTTTCCTTTACTGAGAATCAAACTTCGAATGACGATGTTTAAATCCATATCCCCGTTAAAATCCAAATAGCCAATGGATCCGGTATAAAGATGTCTTTTAAAAGGTTCCAAGGCTTCGATGATCTCCATCGATCGGATTTTGGGGCAACCGGTAATCGTCCCCCCCGGGAAAATGGCGCGCAAAAGATCAAATCGATCGCAGCCTTTCTGGAGACGGCCTGAGATATTAGAAACGATATGAAC
>JACQQP010000115.1 GCA_016206945.1 Candidatus Omnitrophota bacterium
CATGTAACCATAGCGGAAATAAAAATCTCGAATGCGCTGCATCTCCTCGGCCAAACCCTGCTGGGAAAAGGTCATGCCCGGGAGAATTTCAAGCCGCTGCCAAATCTCGCTCTCAGGAAGAATCTTCGCGCCCTTGATTTCAATCCGCCCCGCCTGATATTGTTTTCCTTCGTCAATCTGAATTTTGATTATGATTTTCCCTTTCGCTTCATCATATTCAAAATCGTGGCTTACGCGAACATCCAAAAACCCGTTGGCTTGATAGAAAGCAGCGAGATGGTCCAAATCATCTTCAAACTTCTCATCGCGAAATGTGCCAAATCGAAAAAGCAAAAGATTCCGCGGTTTCGTCTTCATTAATTTGAGGAGTCGCCGCGGCTTAAAGGATTGATTGCCTTCAAATGAAACTTTTCCCACTCGAAATTTTGCTCCTTCGGTAATGGACACAATCAAGGTCGCTTCTTTGGTCACGCGGTCTGTGTCCACACGGTATTGGATTTTTACAAAGCGAAAGCCCTTATTTGCGTACCGATCCTTCACTTTGTTGATCCCCTGCTTGATCGAAAATTCATCGAGCGCTTGACCCTCAATGACGCCCAACTCTTTGCGAATATCGCGTTCCTTAAGCAACTGATTTCCTTCAATCACAATCCGCCGAATAACTGGCTTCTCACTCACCACGACGATGAGACGAACGCCCTCAGCCGTTTCTTCAATGTCAATGCGAATGTCTTGAAAAAAGCCGGTACCATAAAGCCGTTTCACATCTTCGTTCACCATCTGCTGAGTCAAATCAGCACCCGGTCGCAACCTCATGTTATTGAGGATGGTACTCGTACTCACCGCTTGATTTCCCCGCACATCCACGCGGATCACTTTAAATTGGCGCTCCCGCGGTTCAGTACTTTTCTCCTTGGTTGGAGCACTTGACGTATCCGCTTCGCCACTTTGATTTTCCGGCCGCACTTTTTCATCTTCCGTCTGGGCAAAGATAGGTCGAGAGATGAAGAAACACCCCAACACCAAGGGTGCCAGAATCAGAAGGAAACGAGTCAAGCGCATCGGCTCAAATAAAAATCAGTTAATAAATTCCTGGTTCCTCGCGACGAAACTCCGGATTATCAAATCGGGTCCATTCCTTCAAAAAGATTAAATCAATAGAACCCGTCGGGCCGTTTCGTTGCTTCGCAATAATGGCCTCCGCGCGGTTTCTATTTTCCTCCGATGGGTGATAGTACTCCTCCCTAAAAAGGAACACTACCAGATCGGCATCCTGTTCGATCGCGCCAGACTCCCTCAAATCTGAAAGTTGAGGACGGTTTCCCGTGCGTGACTCGACGGCACGCGACAGCTGACTAATGGCGATGACAGGAACGCGAAGCTCTCTTGCAAGCGCCTTCAACGAACGTGAAATTTCCGTAATTTCCTGCTGACGGTTCTCTGCTCGTCCTGCGCCTTCCAACAATTGAAGGTAATCGACGATGACGAGTTCAATCGCGTGCTGAGCCTTAAGGCGGCGCGCTTTGGCGCGAAGTTCAAGCGCATTCAAAACTGGCGAGTCGTCAATAAAAAGCGGCGCTTCAGAAAGTTTACCCGCCGCACTGGTCAGTTTGGGCCAATCCGAATGGGAGAGATATCCCGTCCGAACTTTCTGGGCATCCACACGCGCGTGGGAACAAAGCATCCTTTGGACCAGCTGTTCCTTACTCATTTCTACGGAAAAAAACGCGATCGGTTTCCCTAGAACCACGCTGGCATGCTCCGCGATGCCACACACAAAGGCGGATTTCCCCATCGACGGCCGACCTGCAATTACAACCAAATCAGAAGCTTGAAGCCCCGCCGTTTTCGTATCAAACTCGTGAAAACCGGTCGCTAAACCCGTAACATGCTCTTTGCGTTGATAGAGCCGATCAATCGCTTCGATCGAATCTTTAATAATTTCTCCCATGCGTATGAATTTACCTTCGATCCGATGCTGGCCGATATCGAAAATCATTCGCTCGGCATGATCCAGAATCTGTCCACCCTCAACCGTGGAATCAAAACTCTCTTGAATAATTTGAGTGGCCGTCGAAATCAAGCGACGCAGAAGTGCTTTTTCCTTTACGATCCGCGCGTGGTGGTCAAAATTAGCGGCGGTGGCCACTGAAACCGTCAACTGGGTCAGATAACTGGCACCGCCGATGGCCTCAAGCTGCTTGCGCCTCCTGAGTTCCTCCGTCACGGTAATCAGATCAATCGCCTGATTGCGATCAAAGAGCCCAACCATAGAGGAAAAAATAAGTTGGTGAGCTTCGGTGTAGAAAAAAGAATCTTCGAGAAGTTCTATGGCACGAAAAACAGCGTCGGGCGAAAAAAGCATGGCCCCCAAAACGCTCATCTCGGCTTCTAAATTTTGGGGTGGAATCTTTTCGACAAGGCTTTCTTGAATGTCCATGAATTTTTTCAGAATAGGAAGATCAAGCTTGGGCCACGATGACTTTGAGTTGAACCTCAACTTCGGAATGAAGTCTGATATGGACTCGATACTCGCCGAGCTGGTGAATCGGTTCTGCCAAATCAATTTTCCGCTTGTCGACTTCAAAACCTTCTTTTCGAAGAGCGGCGTCGATATCTTGGCGAGTCACAGAACCGAAGAGCTTTCCCTCGGTGCCCACTTTGGCTTTAAGAACACAGGTCCAGGCGCCAATTCGTTCCGCCAACTTTGAAGCCGTTTCTTTCTCTTGCAAACGCTTTTCTTCGGCACGTTTCTTTTTTGCCTCAAGAAACCGAAGACCGCCTTCCGTCACAGGTACGGCAAGCTGTCTTGGAATCAAATAATTACGCGAAAAACCGTCACGAACTTTCACCCGCTCGCCCGCCTTTCCCAATTTGTCCACATCCTGCATCAAAATGACTTCCACGATTGCTCACTCCATTTGAAATGCCACCAAAGCGCTATGACGACATCGCTTAATCGCACGAGCCAAAAGACGCTGATGTTTGGAACAATTACCCGTTATGCGCCTCGGAATGATCTTGCCTTTTTCCGTAAGAAATTTCTGGATGACCTCTACCTCTTTATAATCAACGAGAGGTACTTTATCCGTACAAAACCGACAGACTCTTTTACGAAACACGCGCGGCCGATCCCGGTCTCTTCCGCCCGCACGTTCACCCCTGCGCCCATCTTCACGTCGAGGCATTTCCCTCATCGCTTACCCTTCCCACTCTGTTTCTGATCGATTGGATGATCTCTCAAAACGGCACTTCATCGCCAGAAGGCAATTCCGGTTTCGATGCTCCGACAGAGCCGCCCTTTGCTTCGGAACTGAGCGTGTCATCAATAATTTGTTCCTCGCCGGCAGGCAGGCGCTCTGATATTTCCTCGGGTTCTGCCGGTTTCGCGCTACCGCGCCCTAAAAATTGCACGTTTTGGGCAACGACCTCAATCGTACTGCGTTTGGTTCCGTCAGGGGCATCCCAGCTCCGACTTTGGAGACGGCCTTCCACAAAAACAGGACTTCCCTTTCGAAGATATTCATGACACACTTCCGCTCGCTTCGCCCAGACGACAATACGAATAAAATTGGCTTCTTCTTTTTTCTCGCCCGTGCTTGCCACATAAGTCCGATTGACCGCAAGGGTAAACGTGGTCACCGCTTGGCCAGAAGGAATATAGCGAAGTTCGGGGTCGCGCGTGAGATTGCCGATTAATAAAACACGATTTAAATTTGCTGCCATCAGGACAACCTTTATCTTTTTCCAGTCGTTGAAAGCACTTGACTTTGACTCGGTTTCGAGCGCAAAAGCTTGCCCGCTTTCAATTTCTTAGTGATGGTGAATTTCAAAATATCTTCCGTAAGCTGAAGTGCCTGCTTGAGAGCATCTATTTTTTCAGGAGGTAATTCGAACGCAAAAGAAACAAAATAACCTTCTTTTGCTTTCTTAAGGGAATAACCCGTGAGACGCTTTCCAAGCTCACTGCGATTTAAGACTTTTCCCCCATGTTTTCGGACTGCTTCTTCAAATAAAGTCTTTCCCCCTTGAAGTGCCGCACTTGCTCCCAGAGAGGAAAAAATGACCAAAGCCTCATACCCTCTCAAAACGCATTTCCTCCTTCTATTAATCCCTTTATCCCTTATTTAAAACCAGAGACTTTCCGGCAAAAAGTAATGAATTCTAACACGATTCAGCTGAGACGACAATCTCTTAAATACTTGTCTTAAATCCTAACTCTGGACGAGCGACCATGGCATGCTTACCGTAGAGAAGGAGTGTTAAACTTCCTTTTCGTAGAGGTCCCCAATATAAACAGTTTTCTGAATAAAGGGGCCTTCATCGAATGGCTCATTGTCTCAATTACCTACGCCTCGCAATTTTATCATTGAAGTTCCCCTCTGTGGAGAGAAAGAAGATTAAGATTTTGACGAGGTGCCGTGTAATCCGGTTTAAGTTGAATCGCCCGTTCGTAATGTCGGGCTGCTTCCTCCGTCCTTCCCATTTGGACAAGGACGCTCGCAAACCCGTTATGCGCTTCCGCGCTATAAGGGTTTAACCGAAGCGCAGTCAAAAAATGATCAATCGCCTCGTCAAACCGCCCTTCTTGACCGAGCGCCATACCAAGGTTCGTATGGACACCTGCGAAGTCAGGTTTTAAACGAACTGCCTCTTGATAATGCGCGATTGCTCGAGGCCAATTTCCATGCTGCACGAAAATATTTCCCAAACTATCATGCGCGAGCCATGAACGGGGATTGTGCTTGACAGTATCCTGCCACATGGTTTCTTCATTCCGGTAGACATGGGCACGACGCCAGGTAAGCGCTGCCAGAAGAATTAAAATCAGGAACGAAATAATCAGGCGAATTACAAACTGCTTCCGACTGTTCCATACAATCGACGCAACAAGAGCAATCGGGGATATATTCGCAATATACTGAAAATGGTCAGCGACAAATGAAAAACGCATAAAATAAACATTAAAAAAACCAAGCACTGGGAAAAGCGAAACCACAAAGTAAGTCCATGTAACAAGAAGATGTTTTCCCCATTTCGTTGTCCTGCGGAAGTATAGGAAAAGGAAAGTCAGTAAAACGCCAATTGCGCCCCAGTAAAACTCAACTCGGCCGGGATTAAGTGGCCACCGCTCATAAACAAAAACGAGAGGATTTGGCCAAATAATCTTGGAAAGATAAAACCATACTGCTTTTCCTGCAACACCAACCCGTTCCAACCAAGAAAGCGACCAATCTAATCCAGTCGCGCCTGCATGAGTCAATTGCTCCCAAATGGTCCAGCCTGCAGCAACGATGGAGAGGGCGAAAAAAGGGAGCGTCAAGAAAACATGTTCTTTTTTCCATATACCGTCACGCCACCACATCAACAATAAGAGGATCATGGGCAACATCACAGTCGCAGTTTTACTTAAAAGCGAAAGACTAAAGAAAAGAAGCGACGCTCCATACCAAATCAGTTTCTTCTTTGGGCGACCGGCATAGAAATGATCGAAACTCGCGATCGAAAGCAAATAAAAGAGTGAGGACTGCACATTCTTAAGTTCCGTGATCCACGCCACGGATTCGACGTGAACCGGGTGGAGCACAAAGAGGGCGGCCGCAAAGCGAGCGCCAGGAATTTTTAAGTCCGCCAGCAACGCCCAAAAAAGAATCGCATTCACGCTGTGAAGAATGACATTGAGAACATGATAGGGAAAGGGATTCAAACCCCATAGACGCCGTCCGATCCAAAAAGTAGTAGACGTCAGGGGATAATTAAACGCCTCCGGCGACGTCCAAATCGTCTTGAGCCCTTCGAGGTCCTTCATATGAGGATTTTCAACAAGATGGGGATAATCGTCCCAAATAAAACCACCATTCAAAGCCGGCGAATAGCAAGCGAAAGCAAGACTTAGGATGAAAGAAGAAAAGAGCAAGAATTGAAAGAACCTGCTGCACCTCCGGCTCATTCCAATAAACAACTCCTCTTTATCTCTTACTATTTCCATCGATCTGTATGCTGTTTTTACCACTAAACAAAGCCTTTGAAGTCTTTCGGGTAATCCTTCGTATGAGTAACTATGACATCCTTAATATCACTTACTTTAAAAGGAATCCCCTTATAACCATAAACATCCGAGATTTCGCTATCGTTTACAATCAGTACTTTCCTAAAAACCTTTCCGTTCTTCAAAATTACACGCACACATGACCAATCCATACCCGTCCGCGGAACATCGTGCACTTTCTTCTGAAGTCTCTTTGGTAGAATCGATTTCTTCATCTTCTTCTCCAAATCGGACGTCGTAATGACGGCTTCACCTGTTGAAACTTACCTGCAGTTCCTTTAGGCAGAGGTGTGCGGTTGATAATTTCCGTTTTGCCGCCTGTCCCGCCAGCTCCACCGCCAGGCTGGGAAGCGCCTCCTCCGCCAGAAGACGCGGCGGATCCGCCTCCGGCGGAAAACGCAGATTGAGTTGTGTCAATATGAGCATCTCCTTGGAAGGTGATGGGATGAGTGGGGTCTGAGCCTGCCGGATCGGAACCAGAATTGCTTGAGTCTTGGGTCTTGGGCGCTTGAAGGTGCTTACCCCCCTTCCCAAGCAAGTCCTTACTTGCGCTTTCCTTACTTAATTCTGATTCTCCGCTTGGGGAAATTGTATCAAGAGCTGGAGGGGTATTTCCTTTTCCGCTTCCTCCAGATGGAGGTGGCGCCCAGAGGGTTTGTGGATAGGCGAATGAGATCAGGAGGAAAATGATTAAGATCAAGACAGGATGCCTTGACGTGTGCCTCATACCTTTCTCATTCACCGTAGTAAGAGCTAATC
>JACQQP010000113.1 GCA_016206945.1 Candidatus Omnitrophota bacterium
AGGATCTATCACGAGAACTTCTCGCGTATTTTTATCGCCAATCAGATAAACAAAGTTCTGCATCGGCCCAATCTCCATCTGCTTCAAATAAATCGGCGAGTTCATAATGCTTGATGATACTTATCTCTTCCTTAAGAGTCAATCCTTACACAATATCCGAGATTGCTTTGCTTCCCCCCAAACAGATCGTGGACCCCTCTGGCTGGTGAGGCAAAAATCCGCTCTGTATTTGGCGGGCGTCTCCCATCTGTAGCCAAGCAGTAATTCGCGTCGTTCCTTGACAAATGACGTTTATGTGTTATTATTTTTGTAACCGGTTACATTTTCGGGTCAAAAAACAAAAAACTATGAATATTCGAGATATTGCAAAGAAAACTGGCGTTTCAGTGGCAACAGTGTCGCGCTTTTTAGATCCCCAGAAAAAAGATCTCGTTCGTGCAGAGACACGTGAAAAGATTGACAGGATCATCCGCAAATATCACTATAGCCCGAATCGAACGGCGCAAGCCCTTAGTCGTCAGATCAACAATACAATTGGTATGGTTACGCCCCTCTCGCCTGATGTGGTCAAGAGTCCTTATTTTGAAGGACTGATTGCCGGAATTATTGAGGGAATCGGTCCTCTTGCTTACGATTTAAAATGGATCATGATTCGCAATGAAGATCGAGAATACTGCAATCTTCATGAGATTCTTCGAGAACATTCGGTAGACGGTCTGATCTTCCTCACATGGCGGTTATCTACCAACCTGGTAGATGAAGTCCAGCATCGAACCGACGTTCCTGCGGTATTAATTAACGATTATTCTCCAAGCGTCCGTTGTAGCATTGTCTATTGTGAGAATCGAAGTGGCGTAAAAAAAATCTGTTCGCATCTGACTTCAAAAGGCTACAAAAGAATCGGAATGCTTAAGGGACCTGAATATATTTCTCTGGATGCTCGCGAACGTTTCTCAGCCTTTAAATCGAGTGGTAAAAAAATGGGTTTTCGGGTGAGGGATCCATTTCTCTATGAGTGTCCTCGTTTTGAAGAAGAAGCGGGTTATCAAACGATGAAATTATGGGTTGATAAGGGAAATCTTCCCGATGCGATCTTTTGCGCTAATGACGGTCTGGCTATTGGAGCGATTCGTGCCTTAAACGAGAGCAAAATCAAAGTGCCTAAGGATATTGCAATTGTGGGTT
This sequence comes from Candidatus Omnitrophota bacterium, assembly GCA_016206945.1. Taxonomy (GTDB): domain Bacteria; phylum Omnitrophota; class Omnitrophia; order Omnitrophales; family Danuiimicrobiaceae; genus 01-FULL-45-10b. The sequence goes on from JACQQP010000113.1 coordinate 1,186, forward strand.
ACGACGATTCGCCAAGAAATGAGACCACCAATCCACCATTGACATCAGTCCGCCAGCCTCTTGAAGCTATGGGAAAGGCAGCGGTTGAAACGCTTGTGAAATTAGTTTCTAAAGAAGCAAAAGGTGCGATTCGTTTGAAATTTGAACCTGAACTTATTGTGCGCGAATCGGCGTAAATTTTTTTGCTATTTGATGTAACCGGTTACACAAATAAAAGTGCAAAGGAGAAAAACTAAGATGACGACAATCGATTTGAGAAATTTCTTGCTTCATTGGATGAGTGGAGGACGAGCTAACGCGGTACCTCTAAATCGGGAGATTTTAGACCAGGTTTTTGCTTTCTATCGAGTCTGCGAAGCCGTGGAGAAAAAAGCGATAGTTTATCAAATTGATGAAACGGTGATCTTCTTGAGCGAGAGTGGTTTGACGAAGCCGCGCCAAATTCTATTTGTTGATTCTGTGAGCGGCGAGTCATTCTTGCAGGAAATTGAATAAACATCTTATTAAGCAACGTACGAGGGAGAAAATGTGCGTCTCGTAGTACTCATAGTTATTGCTGTTGGAGGTTTCCAAATGCAGGGAATAGCTCAAGAGCCATTAGGTCAAGATGAGTTAAGGTATCTTAAGAAAATTGAAGAGGCGACCTTTTCCGGCTTTGAAAAGTTATTGGATCCAGCAACTGGCCTTCCGGTGGATATTGCTTCTGTCGCCGCGGGCGACGTATCAATCCTTCCGAATAATGCGGATTATAATAAAACTTCTCCCACAAATATCGGACTAGGTTTCCTCTACTTAATTTTGGCCAGAGACAGGGGATATCTTTCGCAAGAAAACGCTTATCAACATGCACTTCACATGATGGATACCCTGGAAAGGTTGGAAACGTATGAAGGATTTCTCTACAACTGGTATTATCTTTCCAACCAAGACAAAAAGATTCCGGAAGTGACCCTTAACCGATTTATTTCTTCTCTGGATAGCGGAAATTTGGACATAAGCTTAATGGCTGCTGGCGGTGCTTTTCAGCGGACAGAGCTTTCATCAAGAATCGATCGATTTATCGCAAATCACGATTACTACTTTTTCTTTAATAAAAATCCAAACCAGCGCAGTAGTGAGATGATCAATGTCGGCTACGATGAAGCTCAAAAAATCTATCATGGCGCAGATTATTCTATTTTTAATACGGAAGCAAGGATGACGGCTTTAGTCGCAATCCTAAAAAATAATGTTCCTGAATCTGCATGGAAAAAACAAGCAAGACTTCTAAGATTTTATACGACCATAAAAAATGAGAAAATCCCTGTCGTGGCTGCGTGGGGCGGAAGTCTTTATGAAACATTGTTCGCAGACGAAATTGTTGGCGGCTATAAGATTGCTCCGGACGCCTTTCAAAAAAATGCACTTCAGATGATTCGAATTCATCAAGATAAAGGTAGAAGAATTTCAAGGACCGGAATATGGGGATTTTCCAATGGAGAAGTGCCGGGCAAGAACCGTTATGAAATGGCTGGTATTTCCGAGATAGCCTATAACCGTTTTCCTGGAGAATTTGTAACTGCGTATTCATCTTTTCTGGCACTTCGCTACGCTCCGCAGGCGGTGATAAATAATCTTAAGCGAATGGAGATTTTGAATCCAAAAGTTTTTAATTCGAATTACGGTTTCACGGATTCAATCGATCCAAAGAGTGCTGTTATCAATAAGAATATTTTGAGCTTAGATAAAGGAATGGAGGTTCTTTCAATCGGAAATTTCATGAATTCTCTGGAAGGCAAAAACGAAATTTCAGACTACTTTTGGAAATACGCGGAAGAAAAAGGCTGGGAAGAGAAAGGACAAGCCTTGCTTCGAGGGGAAGAAAACCATCCTTCATTTCGCGCTCTATTTGGTTTACTAGATACCGACGTTTCTTCCAATGGTTTTCATCTGCCTTCGGTTGATTTAATAGAAGTGCGTCAAGATATGGGGGCTTTTTATGAGCCCTCGCGGGCGAATGCCTCGGTCAAGTTATCGGATTTGGAAGGAAAAGATCATATCATTGAAATCCAATATGATGTGAGTCAACGCTATGCCTACTCTGGAATATTCATTCATTATGATGATCTTGACGTTTCGAAGTACCGTATGCTGACTTTTGAGGTAAAGGGAGACGAAATGCAAGGTTATCCAGAAACGATTAAAGCTGAGTTGAAATATCGTAGCGAATATGTGCAATTTGACCATATTCCACTTACGCCAGTGTGGAATGCAAAACGAATCTTAGTGCCAAAAGATAGCAAAATAGATGAACTAGCTTTTGTCATTGAAAATGCTACAGCTAGGAATCGTCCGAAAGGAAAAATTTTCATACGTTCATTAGCGCTTCAATAATCGGATGATTAGAGTTTTATCTGTAATTGAATAGGCAGCGCGAGGCGGGGCGCTCGCAATGCCCATTAGGATTTGTTATAATATCGCCCTATATGAAACAGTATCATGAGCTTTTAAAACATATACTAGCAGTCGGAACTGAAAAAAAAGACAGAACGGGCGTTGGAACCATAAGCACATTTGGTTATCAAACGCGGTTTAATCTCAATGATGGTTTTCCTCTCGTTACGACTAAAACCATTCATTTAAAATCGGTTATTCATGAGTTATTGTGGTTTTTGAGCGGAGATACGAATATCAAATATTTGAAAGACCGCGGCGTCAGTATCTGGGATGAATGGGCCGATGAGCGGGGCGATTTAGGGCCTATTTATTCCAAGCAATGGCGCTCGTGGACAACATCCAATAGCGAGACGGTAGATCAAATCGCGAATGCCATTCATTTAATTAAAACAAATCCGGAAAGCCGGAGAATCATCGTCAGTTCTTGGAACGTCGGCGAAATCGACAAGATGGCGCTTCCGCCCTGTCATTGCCTCTTTCAATTTTATGTGCGCGATAACCAACTTTCCTGTCAGCTTTATCAACGAAGCGCCGACGCTTTTCTCGGCGTGCCATTTAATATTGCCTCTTATTCACTTCTAACCATGATGGTGGCTCAAGTCACCGGTCTTGAAGCAAATGAATTTATCCACACGTTCGGAGACTTGCATATTTATCTCAATCATTTGGAGCAAGTGAATACGCAACTTGGCCGCGCGTTTCGGCCATTGCCAAAAATGTATCTCAATCCTGAAATCAAAGACATCTTCAAATTCAAATATAATGATTTCAGGATCCAAGACTACGATCCAGACCTTCCCATTAAAGCTCCCATAGCGGTTTAATTTCATGGAACACAAATTTTTTCATATAGTAGCGACATCTGGAGATGCGATGGTAATTGGGGATCAAAACAAGTTGCCGTGGAACAAATATCCAGAAGATCTAAAGTTTTTTAAAACTACAACAATGGGCACTACCGTAATAATGGGGCGCAAAACTTTCGAAAGCATTGGGAAAGCTTTACCAGATAGAGAAAATATCGTTCTGAGCCATTCTAACTTCGAAGTACCAGAGGGCGTAAAACTTTCTCATTCGTTAGACGAAGCAATTAAAAGTGCAACTCACGAAAATATTTTTTTTATCGGCGGAGCTGATTTATATCAACAAACGATCGAAAAAGTTGATGGCATTTACTTAACGCAAATTGACAAACCCTACCTAGGCGATACTAAATATCCGCAAATTCCAAGTTATTTTAGAAAAGATGAAGAAAAAACTAGGGAACTCCGAGATAAATACAAAATCGACATTGTGTATTTAGAAAATACTGGAACTTCTTAAGAATAGAATTATTTTTTCTTGCGTTTGAGGATGCGCTCGCAGGCTTTGACAATGTGGAGGGCGGTAAGGCCGTAGCGATCCATGAGTTCCTCAGGCGTTCCCGATTCAGCGTAGGTATCTCGGATTGCGATCAATTCCATAGGCACAGGCGCTCCCTGAGCTAAAACTTCACTCACAATGCTCCCAAGCCCGCCATAAATCTGATGTTCTTCACAGGTAACAACGGCGCCTGTCGCTTTCGCCTGCTGAACGATAAGCTCACGATCAATCGGCTTTACAGTATGAAGATCAATCACGCTCGCTTGAACCCCTTTCTCCGCTAATTCCTCAGCGGCAACGAGGGCTTCGAAGACGAGATGGCCGATCGCAAAAAGGGCAAGATCTTCGCCGCGCCTGAGAACCACCCCTTTTCCAATTTGAAAATCGGTACCTTCTTTATAAATGATCGGCGTCTTCGGACGTCCTGTCCTCATAAATACAGGGCCTTTGTGATCGACAAGTTTCTTGACAAGAACATACGTCGACACTTCATCGGCAGGGACAATCACCGTAAAATGAGGAAGCGATGTGGCAAGCGCAATATCTTCGATCGATTGCTGGCTTGCCCCATCTTCGCCTACGCTGATTCCACCGTGTGAGGCAACGACTTTCACATTTAATTCCGGAAAAGCCACCGACATACGAAGCTGATCATAACCTTTGCACATCATGAAGCAGGCGAAACTAGAAATGAAAGGAATTTTCCCGCACGTGGCGAGCCCCGAGGCGATCCCCACCATGTTGGCTTCCGCGATCCCAACGTTAAAGAAGCGCTCGGGAAAAACTTTTCTGAAATTGTCCGTCTTTGTGGATTTAGCAAGATCGCCATCCAAAACGACAATGTTTGGATGAGTCTTGCCGAGCTCAGCAAGCGCTTTTCCGTACGCATCGCGCGTGGCAGCGCCTAGTTTCTTTTCAAGTTTCATAATTTGCTTCCTATCATCACAAGACGAAAACAAGAATTTCCTCCCCCTTGATGGGGGAGGATTCCGCCAGAAAACGTGGCGGATCCGCCCCGAATTTTGGCGGAAAAGGTGGGGGTGCGTTCACTTTTACCCCCCATCCCTACCTTCCCCCACACAGCGAAGCAGTGCCGCGGCGCAGCTTACGCTGCGTCCGCAGGCAAGGGGGGAAGGAGAACCTCGCAATAACGTCGTAACATCTAGCCTTTCCCCTCTAACTCTTTCAACGCGCGCTCGGCCTCTTCTTTCGTAGGCGCAACACCATGATAATGATTGTTGTTTTCCATAAACGAAACGCCTTTCCCCTTAATCGTATGAGCGACAATCATGATGGGTTTACCTTGAATCCCTTTCGCACGTTCTAATGTTGTGATAATAAGTTCCATATCGTGCCCGTCAATTTCAAACACGTGCCAACCAAACGCCCGCCATTTATCGACGACAGGCTCCATATCAATAATGCTTTTTACAGCATCATCCAATTGGAATTTGTTGTAATCCATAATCGCAATCAGATGATCCAGCTTGTGATGTCCAGCGAAACTCGCCGCCTCCCAAGTCTGGCCTTCATTCGTTTCACCGTCACTTAAAATCACATAGGTGTGATAATCCTTCCCATCAAGGCGCCCCGCAAGCGCCATCCCAATCCCAATCGAAAGGCCTTGGCCCAAAGAACCTGTGGAGGCTTCAAGTCCTGGAAGGCGCCTCATATCGGGATGGCCTTGAAGCGGGCTGTCCAGCTTTCTCAGCGTCGTAAGCTGCGAAATCGGGAAATAACCCGCATGCGCCAGCGCGGCATAAAGCGCAGGAGCGCCGTGGCCCTTGCTTAAAACCACGCGATCGCGATCAGGCCATTTTGGATTTTTTGGGTCATGGCGCAATATTTTAAAATAAAGCGCGATCAAAATATCCGTCGCCGAAAGCGAACCGCCCGGATGACCCGAGCCAGCTTCGGTAAGCATGCGGACAATGTCCTTACGAATCTCGTTCGCTCGACGGCATAATGCGGCTATCTCAGGAGACGACATCCGATTGCCTTTCTTGGGGTTATCACGAATGATTAGGATTCCTATTCATTTGGAAGGAATAGAAAATAATAGCGGTTTTCGAGTGGTGCGTCAATCGGGTTTTTACCTCAGGCCGAGATGAGAATATCTTCTCCTTCGATCTTAACTTCATATTTATTTTGCTGCGCGGCGGGATTTGTTAAGCAAGCACCGTTTGTCACGTCATATTCCCACCCGTGCCAAGGACAAGTCACTACTTTATTCTCAACAGCGCCTTCGGACAAGGGCCCCCCTTGGTGCTGGCATGTATCATCGATCGCATAAAAATTGCCGTCGATATTGAAAAGCGCAATTTCCTTTCCACCCACCTCCACTTTAATCCCGCATCCAGAACTCAGTTCTGATTTCTTTGCTACCTTTACGAAATTGCTCATACGCCCTCCTAATGTTTAGGCGGTATATTGTCTGTAGAAATGCCCGCCCTTTCAAGTGATTTCCTTTATTCCCTAAATTTAGGAAAGCGGTATAATAATGCCTTCATTTCCCAAAGGGCAAGGCAAAAACTTATGACAAGCGATCGTGAAGCGACGTTGATCATTGCGGCAAGCGAACGAGACGCCAACCTTTTTTACGCCACCCGATTCCTTGCGCCGGATCCCTTCATATTTGCGGAAGTTCACGGCCGAAAAATCCTGGTGATGAACGAACTCGAGCTCGACCGCGCGCGCGATCAAGCACAAGTGAACGAAGTGATTCCAACGTCAAAAATCGCAGCGAAGCTTAAGGCGCGTGGCGCTCGCTCGATTGCGACGGCGGACATCGTCGATTTCCTTTTTAAAGAGCGAAGGATAAGCAAAATCCTCGTTCCCGCCAATTTTCCGATCGAATACGCGGACGGCCTTCGAAACAAAGGTTACCAGATTCGATTCAAGTCGGATCCCTTCTACGAAAAACGAATGATTAAAACCAAAGAAGAAGTAGAAGCGATTTCCGAAACCCAGCGCGAAACGGAACGAGCGGTCGCTGAAGCTTGCAGGATTCTCAAGAAAGCTAAAATCCGCGGCCGTTATCTCATTCACGAAGGAAGGAAATTAACCTCGGAATTTATTAAGCAAATCATCAATGTCACCCTTATGGAATCCGGCTGCATCGCGGCCTACACGATCGTTGCCTGTGGAAAACAATGTGTGGATCCGCACAATCAAGGTTCCGGCCCGCTCCTCGCTAATGAATCCATCATCATGGATGTCTTTCCTCATTCGACCAAGACAGGCTACTTTGCGGACATGACGAGAACTGTGGTTCGCGGAAAAGCCTCCGACAGATTAAAAAAAATCTACCGCGCGGTACTCCGTGGCCAAGATATCGCCTTCAAAAGAATTCGAGACGGCGCAGACAGTGCAAAAATCCACGAGGCGATCTTTCAATACTTTGAAGGATTGGGGTTTAAGACAGGCGAAATGGGCGGGCGCATGCAGGGTTTCTTCCACGGCACCGGCCACGGCGTGGGCCTTGACATTCATGAACCGCCCCGAATTTCGCGCGGCCGAGATGTTCTGCGCGCAGGAGAAGTGGTCACCGTGGAGCCAGGACTTTATTATCTCGATGCAGGCGGCGTGCGCATCGAAGACATGGTGCTCGTCACAAAAACAGGATGCACTAACCTTACGAAATTCCCCAAAGTGCTAGAGATTTGAAGGGATAGCGCATCCGTCATTGCGAGGGATCTCGACCGTTACCTCCCTGTAACCCCCAAATCCCCAAGCGCACAATGTTTCAGCGCTTCCTCCGGTCCCGGCGGAAGCCAGAATAAGCCGATCTCGGCCACTCCCTGCACGGTTCTGACCAAAGTGAGCCAAAGTCCTTTTCCAAAACCCGCCCCAACATTGCCGCCGCTTGAACCTGCTTGAATCGGCTGGGCGATTAAATTGGTCCAGCCGAGACCAATATTTACAAGGCCGCGGCCAATTTTTCCAGGAGCGCTCTCCCCATAATCCTGAGACTCAGCCACCTCGCAAACTCCACATTCGGGCGATGTCTCAGATATTTCTTCCGAAGAAGTTTGAGCATATCCCCATCCTCCCATCAGCAAAACCCAAATGGACGCAAGACAAAAAATTCGATTCCTTTTCATAATCATCTCCTTTATTTCGAGCGGTAAACGGTCACCTTGTTTTAAATAAATTCCGGAACTACCTTCTTTGGCAATAGTCCCTGAACAAATCCTCTAATCAAAAGCGCGCGGATGCCTTCTTCCCCTTTTTGACCCAGCTCACGCGTGTAATGATTCACGTACATACTCACAAATTGATCGCCTAATTCTCTTGAAATCCCGCGGCCAAAAGGAAGCGCATAGTCAAGCGCTTCTTCCCGATGTTCAAGTGAATAAAGTATGCTTTCTTTAAATATTCGCGCGATCACTTTCATCGTCTCTAAACCCAAGTTTTTCCGTACCACGTCAACTCCCAAAGGAAGCGGTAACTTGGTTTTTTCCCACCACCATTCGCCAAGATCAATCACTTTGTGTAGACCTTTATCCTGATAAGTAATCTGCCCTTCGTGAATGACGAGTCCTGCATCAGCTCTTCCAGTTTTTACGTAGTCCAGGATTTTGTCGAAAGGCACAAGCACATATGAAAACTCCTTTTCGAAAAGCTTCAGGACTAAATTGGCGGTCGTAAGCGTTCCGGGAATCGCGACCCTTTTGCCTCGCAAGCTAGACCTCGTTGTTAACGGTACCAGGTACGGCCGGGACAGGTTCTGTGAACCTGTCCCGTAACGTACCTGGTACCGAGAAGTGTCCAACGGTTCGCGCGAAACCACAATCGGCCCATACTTCTCACCGATGCTCGCTCCCGATCGCATAATTGCGTAGTGATCCGCAAGAAAAGCGTAAGCATGAACGGAAACAGCGGTGGCCTCAAGCTCTCCGCGAAGCGCGCGCTGATTGAGGGATTCAATGTCTTCTACCACGTGAACGATGCGCAAACCGCGTGTATCAATTTTGTTCCGCGCGATCGCATAAAACATGAACGCATCGTCCGGATCCGGACTGTGTCCAAACCGTATCATCGGCATCATTAGGATTAAATAACATAGCCAGGTTAGAAAAACAAGCAACAACCACAAAAAAGGGGACAGGCTACTTTTAAACACGCGCTGTAAAAAGTAGCCTGTCCCCTTTTCACTTTCCTTTTCACTTTTCATTTTGCTCTGGACCCGCACTCAGGAGAGGTGGGGCACCCTGAGCGCAAGTCCTCGCTCGCTTCTATAGCTGCGAACGCCCGCCTGTCGCCAGACAGAAAGCAAATTCTCCGCCAAACAAAGTAGAAGACCCGCCGCGCATTTTGGCGGGAAAATCATGTTACGCCGCCCGCGTAAATTCAAATTGAGTCCTTATAGATTGCTCCAGCAATTGGATGAGTTTCTCTGTCGGATCAATAAATCCGTCAGGAGCGATCTCAAACCAATTAACAGCTCCTTCCAGATCAAAAAGTAGTAAGGCTGCTTTAAACGCTCCTTTCTTTGCAAGAAGTGTTGGAGTATTGCCTCGTCCCATACGTTTGAGAAGTTTAATATCGCCTACTGCGACGACGCGAGTTGAAAATTCTTGCTCTTTGAGCCCAACTTCTTCGCGCATCTCTTGAATCATCCGATTCATGAGCGCCGTTTCAGATTTCATGTCTTGCCCAAACCGCTCTCGCCCAAAAAGCTGTACATTGAACTCAACGAAAATATTTCTCCCTCTGAGGAGCGCAAGAACTTCTCGCTCCGCCTTAAGTTCAAAACCTGTAGCCAGAATAGCGAACTCAAGATTCGGATCACGCCCTCTCCGATTCAAAACTTCAAAGAATTCTTCACGGAATTCAGGATCGCTTAATCTAGCAAGCGGAATAATAAGACGCTTTTTCTGCTCAGTTTGGTTCACAACCTGCGAAACCCGCATTAAATTCCGTACCGCTTCGGCTCCTTCAACCGGCGTCGCATCTGCTTCAATACGCCGTCTCATTTCAACTTTTGCTAACCGACTCTGCACTTCCGCCTGCGGCAATTGTGGATTGCGGAATGCAGATTGCGGATTAGATATTTGGGACACATCTTGACCAATCCGAAATCCAAAATCCGAAATCCCAAATGGATTCTTTCGCACCTCGGGCTTTTTGCGACCCAAAAAGCCCAGAGGAGTCCTCACTTCCGACCGAAGTGAGGGC
>JACQQP010000116.1 GCA_016206945.1 Candidatus Omnitrophota bacterium
CTCCCCATCGGGGGAGAAGGTGAGGATGAGGGGGTAAATCCTCCGATTCACCCCTCACCCTAACCCTCTCCCCAGAGGGGAGAGGGGGAATTTGCAGAAATCAAACATTAATTGAAGAGATCAAATGGGAACGTTTAGGTATCGAGCAAAGGAAACTTCGGGCAACACAATTGAAGGTGTTGTCGAGGCAGTTACCGCCCAAGAAGCAGTCGATAAAATTAATCGACTGGGTTATATGCCGGTTCGAGTAGAAGAAACAGCTTCCACTAAAAAAGAGCAGCCCCAGCCGAGCACTCCATCCCTTTCTCAGGCGGTTCCATCGCTGCGGAGGAAGGTTAAGTCCAAGGAGATCACCGCTTTTGGCCGTCAGATGTCGAGTCTCATCCGTTCTGGGGTTCCGATACTCCGGGGGATTAGCATTGTGAGTGAGCAATCCGCAAATTCTCATTTCAGGAGTTTCTTGAACCAGATCCATGAAGATGTCAAAAATGGAAGCACTTTTTCTTCTGCTTTGAGCCGATACCCTCATCTTTTTCCGCCACTTTATATCGCGCTGGTTTCCGCCGGAGAAACAAGCGGAACTTTGGATCAGACGCTTGCGAAAGTCACGGATTACCGTCAAAAGCAGGAAGAGATTCTCTCGCACATTCGGAGCGCCATGATTTATCCTGCCTTCATGGCCATTGCGGGCGTGGGTACGATTGTTTTTATGTTGACCTTTGTCATGCCTCGCCTGATGGGCGTCTTCGGGAATTTAGGCGGGGATCTTCCTCTGCCTACCAAAATTTTGATTCAAATAAGCACGGCCTTTCGTCAAGGATGGCTTTGGGGAGCCGTTGCGACAGCCGCTTTATTGATTGCGGTACTGTTCAGGGGGAAAAAGAGCGGTAAGAAGAATTTAATCCTCAACCGTTTACAGCTTCAAGTTCCTGTGTTTGGATCTTTAGCGCTTAAGGCTGAGATCGCACGCTTTAGCCGGACGCTCGAACTTTTGATTAAAAGTGGAATCCCCGCTATTCAAGCGATTGAGACGGCAACGCCGGTCTTGAGCAATGCGATTTTAAAGAATGAATTAATTCGATGCGCTCAGGATTTAAAAGGGGGCAGCTCCTTTGGCAAAAGTTTGAAGGAGTCCAAGTGGTTTCCAATTTTTATGACCAATCTGCTTACGATCGGGGAAGAAGCGGGCAAATTGGACGAGGCGCTGGCCGAGATCGCCATTTTTTACGAACGGGAAACCGCAGAAGCCGTCAGAACGATGACCTCTCTTATAGAGCCTCTGATGATTTTGGCCATGGGACTTGTGGTCGGTTTTATTGTGATTGCGATGTTGTTGCCGATGTTTGAGCTGAACATGATGGTGCGATAAGTAAACTCATCGTAAAATCGGATGCGTTCTCTTTGGCTTGGTTTCGGATTGTGTGCGGTCGCTTTAGGCTGTGTTTTGGCTGTCAGCTCAGCCGCTCAGGAATGGAAAGAATTAAAAGGAGACCATTTTATCATTTATTATGTTGGGGACGATCGATTTGCGAATGAAGTACTTCGAGAAGCGGAGCGCTACTATCGCCAAATCAGCGTTGACTTGGGTTACGAACGATACTCCAATTTTTGGCAGTGGGAGAAGCGGGCCAAAATTTATATTTATCCGACGCAGGAAGACTTTCTAAAAGAAACCGGCCGGCAAGGCTGGTCGCATGGGTTTGCCAATTTTGACACAAGGGAAATTCTAAGCTATGCGTGGAAAGATCAGTTCTTGGAGTCGCTTCTACCTCATGAAATTACCCACTTGATTTTTCGCGATTACGTGGGATTCAAAGGCGAAATCCCGCTTTGGCTTGACGAGGGAGTGGCCCAATGGGAGGAGCCAGGAAAACGAGCCATCGTCCGAGGAACCATGAAATCAGTTTTGCGAAGCCGGAAAGGTTTCTCATTGAAGGACTTAACCGAAGTGGATATTAGAAATGCGAACCTCGAACAGTCGGTACAGATGTTTTATATACAGGCGGCTTCCTTGGTTGATTTTCTCGTCGAGGAGCATGGCGCGGACAATTTCATTAGCTTTTGCCGCCAGCTTCGCGATGGAAAAAGCTTGAACGAAGCACTTCGATTTACTTATCCGACCAAAATTCGCAGTCTCAACGAACTGGAGGAGCAATGGAAAAGATATATTTTGGATGCGCCAGGATAAAACGGTTGGCGGCGGGGTTTACCTTAATTGAGCTCATGTTGGTGGTTATCATTATCGGTGCCCTTGTCGCCATGGTGTTGCCTCGGCTTGCAGGACGGTCCGAACAAGCACGGGTTCAAACCGCACAGGCAGACATTAGTTCCAATATTGCCACCGGTCTTAAACTCTACGAACTGGATAATGGTTCTTATCCAAGTACGAGCGAAGGTTTGAATGCTCTTTTGACTCGTCCTGGGAATGCCAAAAATTGGAACGGTCCTTACCTAGAGAAAAAGCCGACGGACCCTTGGGGGAGAGATTACCAATATGAATCTCCTGGGTCGCATCGACCCCATGATTATGATCTGTTTTCTCTCGGCAAAGATGGGCAAATGAGCGCTGATGATGTTAAAAATTGGGAATAAGAGCAGGTCCAGCGGGTTTACCCTGATCGAGGTGATGGTGACCGTTGCGATCCTTTCTTTGAGCACTGTTATGATTTCCCAGTCCAACCTGATGTCGATGAGCGCTTACGGCAGGTATGTCAATCGATTAGGTATACAAAATTGGGCGGAGGAGAAAGTTTGGGAAGCAAAGGAGAGGATCCTCGAATCCGTTGTTCCTGAAGTAGGTAAAACCTCAGGTGAAGTTGAAATAGGGAGCAGAGCGTATCGCTGGGAACTTGAATTGGTAGAGTTAAGAGAAAAAGAAGAACTTCATCTTTATGCGATTAACTTGGACGTTTCCTGGGCGGAACGTGGACAGGCGGCCTCTGTCAAGCGACATTCCTACCTTCTCAAATCGAAAGAATAAAATTCATGGGGAAAAAGAATGGCTTCACCCCAACAGGATCTGAAATCTGGGATGGGTAAACGTTATTTAAATGAGGCCTCGCGGAGTTTTTATAAGGTGTTAGCGAGGCCTCATCCTGAGCAAGCGAAGCGCGTCGAAGGATTACCTTTTTCGCCAGAGGCGAATCCGTCCAGTGGCGATTCGCCTCGGACAAATCCGCCAGAGGCGGAAAGGAAACCCTTCGACTCCGCCCATTTCATGGGCTTCGCTCAGGGTGAGGGGTCAGAAAACTCCGCGACCCCTCACTTAAATCATCCGTCGAGGCGCATCCTGTCTCTAACGGGGTTCACTTTAATTGAGCTTTTGATGGCCATTTCTTTAATTGCCGTCGTGGGTCTGGCCGTCTATGGTAATTTCAGTAGCGGATTTGCGATGATGAAAAGAGTGACTCGTCCTGCATCAGAGGAAAATCTTGCCGTTTTCCTCGAAAAGTTAACCCGCGAATTACAAAATTCGTTTCCTTATGCCGATATTCCATTTGATGGAGAAAATGAGAAGTTTACTTTTGCCACCACGGTTCTGACAAAGCCGGAGCTGGGTTTCGATCAGGGAATCGGACGGGTTGGATATTTTTATGATGATTCCTCGGCTACGATAAAACGCCGCCAGGAAAATGTAAATCAAATATATGAGGAAGAGCCGGGTCTTATTACCTCGCTTCTAACTCATGTTTCGTCTTTTAGCGTTCAATATTATAGTTTCGGGGAGACAGAAAGCAAGTATCGGTGGGAGGAAGTATGGGATCCGGTGATCCAAAAAGGAAAAATCCCTCTTGCCGTCAGAATTGAATTAACGTTTTATGACCAAGGCAAGGAATATCGTCTCAGCAGAACGTTTGCAATTCCCATGGGTGAGTAAGCAAGGAAGCATTCTAATTGTCAGCCTTTGGATGCTTACCCTCTTAAGTGCTTTTGCCATTTCAATCGGATACCACGTGCGGCAGAAGGTGACGTTAGCGGATCGGATTGATCGCCGCAACTGGCTTCAGGGAATTGCTGAAGCCGGCGTCGAGCAGGCCGTAAATATACTCATAGAAGACTCCTCTCCTGGTTACGACCTTTTGGGCGAGTCATGGGCAAAGGAGGAAGACAAGTTTCGCCGCGTGGCAGCGGCTGGAGGAACCTTCACCGTTTCCTATGAGCATTTCGATTCCGAAGAAGGAAGCTTCAATTCGGAGGAAGGAGAGTGGAAGACAAGGTACGGCATACAAGATGAGGAGCGTAAGATCAATATCAACACGGCTAAGGCAGCCACCCTCGCGACCCTATTTCAAATTGTGGTCGATTTGGATTCCGATGAAGCTCAGGACATCGCTTATAGCATTGTCGATTGGAGGGATTCCGATTCTTTTCTCTCCGATCCCACTCACGGTGCCGAAACCGATTATTATGAAAATTTGGATCTTCCTTATACGGCGAAAAACCGTCCTTTTGAAGTCCTGAGTGAACTGTTACTTGTGCGAGGAATGACTCCCGATATATTTGAGCAGGTAAGGGACAAAATAACGATTTATGGAAACGGCGCTGTCAATGTGAATACCGCAACAAAAGAGGTTCTGTTGGCCTTAGGTTTTGACGAAAGCTTAACAAAGAAAATGATCGATTACCGAAAAGGTACGGATCGTGAAGAAGCGACTGCCGACGATCGTGCTTTTACTCAGGCCCAGGCGATTCATTCGGATCTCGCAGCGGTGGACTCGCTTTCCTCAAGCGAAGTTGCATCGATCAGCAATTTAAGCGCCGAAGGTTTTCTCACGGTTGGGTCAAATAGTTTTATGGTTCGATCGCGAGGAGAATTGAGGCAGAAAGGGCAAGCGATTGATCTTGTGTCGGTCATTGATCGAAGTGGCAAAGTTCAATTTTGGTCTGTCGGCGTTCCGCGGCGCATGAGGCCTCATGAGATTGAACGTTATGATCAAGACAGTTCCGAAAAGGCAGAAGGTTCCTCGTGAGCGTATCGTCTAAGTTTTTTAAGTCCCTTACGAATCGCTTGCCCTCCTTTTTGAAGCAGGGCAGGTTCTCTGTCCCGGTAAAGCGCCCCGATTTTCATTCCGAAGGATTTTTAAGCCTCGATCTCGGTCAGGAAGAACTTAGGCTGGCACTGATCATGCCAAAGCTTCCCAGCGGAAGGCAAGTGACTCAACTTTTAAGTTTTAGTGCACGAGGTGTTTCGGAAGAGGAATTGGTTTCAAAACTTCAGACGTTTTTGGTTGATCTGAAGCCGAAACATACCCGCCTACTTGGGACGGTTGCCTCGCATTCGGTGGTCACCCGCAATATTGAGATTCCTTCCCGCGATCCAAATGAGATCTGGGAAATTGTAAGTCTTCAGGCCACTCGACACACGCCCTATGCTCGAAATGAAATCGTTGTTGATTATCTGAATTTAGGTGTTTTTAAAAGCGTATACACGAAGATCTTATTGATCATTGTACCGCGTACCGTTGTGATGCGCTTTTATGAGATCGCGCTGAAATTAAATGTGAAAGTAGAAAAAATATTCTTTGCTCCAGAAATCATCGCGCGGAACGCCTCGAAACGTGTGGAAGTAGCGAGTGAGAAATTGCCCGTGTGTGTCGTTCAGGTGGATACATCGGTTTCAGAATTTATCGTTATGTCTCGGGATATGCTCCTTTTCGTCCGAAGCATCCCGGTTGGGGCCCAGCATTTCGCGGTTGCCAAGGAAGGTTATTTGATTCGGTTTGTTGAAGAGTTAAGAAAATCCTTGGAAGCCTATCAAAGTGAAAATATTGATCAAAATCCTTCGGTTCTTTTCCTGAGCGGCGCCACTCAGAACTTAGAAGACTTGGGTCAAATGGTTGAAGAGGGTCTTAAGCTTTCCGTAAAATATCTTTTCGATATCGAACAAATCCCGATGCATCAGGAGTTGAAGGACAAATATTCGAGTCAAAATGTATCTTTTTTACAGGTGGCCGCTCCCGCTCTTTTATTTGATGAATTGACGGTCGATTTAGTACCTGAAGAAAACAAGCTTAAGAAATCAGTGGAAGAGCGCTCTAGAGAAATTGTTAAAACCGGTTTTTTGACGATGGCGTTTTTGGGCGTCTTATGCGTTTTTCTTCTCAGCTATTTGTATTTTAGAACGGCACGTCTGAGCGAACTGCGCGACCGGTATGATCCCATTAAGAAAGAGACTCAAGCACTCGAGGAGGCTTATGGGCATGTTCAGGCGGTGAAGACTCATTTGGCAAACCGCGGCGTTGCGATTGAAAGGCTTGCCGAGTTATCGAGTTTGGTGTCTCTTGATATGTATTTAACAGAAGTTAAGTTTGATATCGACGGCAAGTTCTCGGTCAAAGGCAGGTCGTTCAAGAAACCTTCCATTTTTTCGTTCGTGGACAAGATGGAGAGTTCGGATCTGTTCCAGAATGTACGAACGAAGTACATTACGGGGCAAGTGGAAGACGGAAAAGAGTTTGCGGATTTCGAAGTGAGCGCTTCCCTTGAGTAAACGTAAGAGCACCTAACAAAAGTACCCCATGATCGCGACGCGTGAGATTTTGACACCAGACCAGGAACGAGAAGGAAGGCGTATGGGAAGCCCAATACGCCGACGACGAGTGACGCCGTCTGGGGTCATAAATCGCCGCGTCCCGAAGGGTTTGAGCAAACATAGGCCATCTCGTGCGTTCTCGCTCCTCGGCGTATCTTCTACCGATACGCCGTCGTCGCTCGGCCTTCGATCTGGCCTATTTTTGCCAGCA
>JACQQP010000117.1 GCA_016206945.1 Candidatus Omnitrophota bacterium
AATCCCCATAGAAAACAAAATTGCCGCCAGCAGAAGCTAACGGCAATTTTGCGTCCCCAAGGGGATTTGAACCCCTGCCGAGAGCTCGAAAGGCTCTTGTCCTGACCAGGCTAGACGATGGGGACGTTGAAAAGTAAAAAGTTAAAAGTAAAAAGGCAAAAGAAGTAGCCGTTCATCTTACGGGAAAATTTTTGACTTTTGCATTTTTACTTTTGCATCTTTTAATATGACCGGCCCGGGATTCGAACCCGGGACACCTGCCTTAAAAGGGCAGTGCTCTACCAGACTGAGCTAGCCGGTCAACAGTGCCAAAAGATTCAATGTACTTAAACCTGCCTTCTTCGCCTGCCGCCACAATTCGTGGTGAGCGTCGCGGACGCTTTAGCGGTGGAAGCTACGGGCCCCGAAAATATGTGAATTGTTCATTGCGGATTTTGGATTTTAGATTGCGGATCACTTCAAATCTTACAAGGCGTCTACCGTGGGAAGTTACTAAATGAAGAACAAAAACTTTCGGAAAATCCGCAATCCGAAATCCCTGCCTGCCGGCAGGCAGGCGCAATCTGAAATTGACTATACTTGTTTAATCTCGTGCTCTTTTTTGGCAAGGGCCTCGTCAATCAACTTGATGTATTTGTCCGTAACGTCTTGGACGTGCTTTTGATTCACCTTGGAAACATCTTCTCCAATGGTGCCCGCGCGTTCAAGCTTCTTAATCGCCTCGTTTGCGTCGTGGCGAATGCTGCGGATCGAAACGCGTCCTTCTTCCGCATTTTTGCGAATCAACTTGTCCAGTTCCGCGCGCCGCTCTTCCGTAAGCTGGGGCATTTGAATTCGAACCACTTTCCCATCATTATTCGGAACCAAACCCAAACCGGATACCTGAATCGCTTTTTCGATGGCGCCAAGCGCCGAAACATCCCAAGGTTGAATGACAATCGTTTTAGAATCCGGCGCCGAAATGGAGGCGACCCCTTTAAGCGGCGTCATTGTGTTGTAGTAATCAACTTTAATTCCCTCTACAAGCGCCACCGAAGCTCGTCCTGTATGAAGACTTTGAAACTCTTGGCGAACCGCATCAAGGGCCCTCTGCATTTTCTTCTCCGCCTCATCCAATATCGGTTTTGTCTGATTCGCAGTCTGTACCATGCTCTTCTAATCCACTTAAGAGACTTTGGTGCCTATTTTCTCACCCAAAACAACGCGCTCAATGTTGCCCGGTTTCATAAGATCGAAAATGATGATGGGAAGGCGATTATCCATGCACAGTGAAATAGCGGTGGCATCCATCACCTGAAGCCTTTTCTTCAGAACATCGATATACTTCAATCGATCAAATTTTTTGGCATCAGGGTAAAGATGCGGATCTTTGGAATAAACGCCGTCTACTTTGGTCGCTTTTAAAATCGCGTCCGCACCAATTTCAATAGCACGAAGCGCGGCGGCGGTATCCGTTGAAAAATAGGGATTCCCCGTGCCGCCGGCAAAAATGACCACACGCCCTTTTTCCAAGTGCCGAATCGCGCGCCTGCGGATATAAGGCTCGGCAAGCCGTTGGATTTCAATGGCGGTTTGGACACGGGTGAAAACGCCCTCTTGCTCAAGTGCATCTTGAAGCGCAAGCGAATTGATCACCGTGGCCAGCATTCCAATGTAATCCGCAGTGACACGTTCCATCCCTTCCTGCGCGGCCTGAAGGCCTCGGAAAATATTACCTCCGCCGATCACGCAGGCCAGATCCACTCCTAAACTTTTAACTTCCTTAATTTGCCGCGCGACAGAACGGGCCACTTTGAGGTCAACGCCATATCCCTTACGTCCCTGGAGAGACTCACCGGTGAGTTTAAGGACAACCCGTCTAAATACTGGCTTCCTTTTTTTAGGCATGCTCAATCCACTCGGATGATAGGTTAATCGGAACTAATTTCGAACCGCGTAAAACGCTTGATCACAACGTGCTCACCCAACTTCGAAATCAGAGTGGTTAAGAGATCCTTGACCGTGATCTCTTCGTTTTTAATAAACCGTTGGTTCAGAAGACAAACTTCTTCGAAGCGCTTTTCCAACTTTCCTTGAACGATCTCGTCCTGAATCTGAACGGGTTTGGCTTTCGCCTGGGCTCGGAACATTTCTTTCTCATGCTCAAGCCATTTGGAATCGATCTCCTCCCGCGAAACAAAAAGCGGGCGGCTTGCTGCAATTTGCATTGCGATGTCCCGGCCAAATTGCTGAAATTCAGAATTCCGGGCGACGAAATCGGTTTCGCAATTAATCTCAACCAAGACGCCAATCTTAGCGCCTAGATGAATGTACGAAAAAATCTGCCCTTCTTTTGCGACTCGGCCAGATTTCTTCTGAGCAATTTCAAATCCGCGCTTCCGAAGCAGATCCTGTGCGCGTTGGAAATCACCCTTGGCTTCCGCCAGCGCCCGCTTGCAATCCATGATGCCGGCGCCTGTTATACTTCTAAGCTCCCTCACCTGATCTACGTTTTCCTTAACCATGACTTTCTGGGTCATTGTTGGAACAATACCAATTTAAGCTGGCTCTTGGTTTTCTTTCCGCGGACGGCCTTTTCGCGCCTTTGGTTTGACGACCTCACGATCGACAAGCTTTTCTACCACTTTTTCCTCAAGCACCTCAGCAATCACCTCACTCGTAGCACCCAATTGCACCTTGGGCTCTCCCGTTTCCGCTTCCTCTTCTGCCGCAGCCATTTCCTGCTCGGCATGCACCTGTTTGAACTGATTGCGCCCCTCAAGGACCGCCCGAGACACTACGTCACAAATTAACTTAACGGAACGGATTGCATCATCGTTTCCAGGAACGGGATAATCGATCAAATCAGGATCGCAATTCGTATCAATCAGAGCCGCTACTGGAATTCCAAGTCGACGAGCCTCTAAAACCGCGATCTCCTCCTGCTTAGGATCAATCACAAAAAGCGTGTCAGGAAGCCGCCTCATATGTCGAACGCCTACCAAAACCTTCAGGAGTTTTTCACGCTGAGTTTTCAATCCTGCTACTTCTTTCTTTGTGAGGAATTGATAAGTGCCTTCCCGTTCCATTCTCTCAATCTCATCTAACCGAGCAACGCTCTTGCGAATCGTTTCAAAATTCGTGAGCATGCCGCCAAGCCACCGATGACTGACATAGGGCATCTCGGTCCTCTCTGCCGCTTCTAAGATAGCTTCCTGGGCCTGCCGCTTCGTGCCAACGAAAAGAATGGAGCCGCCTCTTCGAGCCACCTCCTGCAGATAATTGCAGGCGGTCGTCAAATGGCTAAGGGTCTTTTCTAAATCGATGATGTAAACACCATTACGGTTCGTAAAAATAAAGCGGGCCATTTTGGGATTCCAACGCTTGGTTTGGTGCCCAAAGTGAACGCCTGCCTCTAAGAGTTGCTTGACCGTAATTTCCTGCATTGTTCCTTTTTCTTCAGCCACTCTGGCAAATTTCAATCCTATTGTAACCACTGGAGTTACATCAATTTTGGTGACCGTAAAACAAAAATGCGAGGCTAAATTCTAACATATTCTTGAAGCGGGGCAAGGGAAATTACAGGAAATTACAGGATCAGAGGGCTCAGACATTAAATTGTAGGTCATACAAACGCTTATAAATACCCCCCTCTCGAAGAAGGGATGCGTTTGTCCCAGATTGTACCAAACGTCCTTGATCGAGCACGAAGATGCGATCGGCATTTTGAATGGTAGAGAGCCGATGAGCAATGACAAGCACCGTGCGGCCCCTCATGAGATGCTCTAGCGCTTTCTGAACCTGTCGTTCGCTTTCCGTATCCAGTTGTGAAGTGGCTTCATCCAAGATGAGAATGGGCGGATTTTTCAAAAGGGCTCGGGCAATTGAGAGCCTCTGCCTTTGACCACCCGAAAGTGTCACGCCGCGTTCGCCAATCACAGTGGCATAACCCTTCGGGAGCTCGCGAATAAACTCATCTGCAAAAGCCGCCTCGGCAGCTTTTTTCACGTCTTCGAAAGCGGCGCTCAAGCGCCCATAGGCAATATTCTCGAAGGCCGTGGCGTTAAACAGAAAGGTTTCTTGTGTTACCAACCCGATCTTCTCACGCAGCGAACGAAGTTCGTAGTTAGAAATATCCACATCGTTAAGGGTGATTTTGCCTTTTGTCGGATCGTAAAACCGAAGCAGGAGATTGACCAGCGAAGTCTTCCCCGCACCGCTTGTTCCAACAAGCGCAACGACCTCACCTGATCGGACTGAAAAGTCGATCGCGCTCAAAACATACTTGCCAGGCTCATAAGCAAGCCACACATCCTGGTAGCAAATTGCTTTTACATCGCGCTCCAACGAAACCGTACCGCCGCGGCTTTCAACCTCGAGAGGTTCATCCATCAGTTCGAAAATCCGAGTTCCAGCCGCAACGGCCTGTTGAAGTGAAGCGTTGGCCTTGCTCAATTTCTTAAGCGGCTCATAAAAAAGAAACAGCGTGGTCAGAAAAGAAGCAAATCGATCCAAAGGCAGCACTCTCATTCCATACCAAATGGCAAATGCAATTCCAAAAGCACCGATCACTTCAATTAACGGCCTTTGTACAATCGTAATTCTAAGTGTCCGCTTCAGAAAATTAAAAACGTTCTTATGAATGCCTTCAAATTTTTGAATCTCGTAGCGTTCCATATTGAACGCCTTCACGACGCCAATCCCGCTAAAGGTTTCTTGCATCTCAGCGTAAATATTGGCCACTTGTTCTTGCACTCTTCTTTCCGTCTTCCGGAGTTGACGCCCCAGCAAAACAATGGGCAGCATCACGGTCGGGAAAATAGCGAGCGCAATCCAGGCAAGACCGCCGCCCCAAAAGAAAACAAGAGGAATTTGAAAGACAATCACAAGCGGCTGCTTCACAAAATCAACAAACACGTCCGTCACCCCTGCCTGAATCACGCTCACATCATGCATCGTGCGACTCATCAATTCACCCGTTCGCCCCTTTGAATAAAAATTCATGGAAAGCCGCACCAGGCGGCCATATAGATCGTCTCGAATCTTCCGAACCGCTCTCAGGCCTACCACCGACATTTGATAACGGGAAATATATTCAAAAGTACCGCGAAGCAGGAAGACTGCAATCACGATAAATGGAACAAGATAGGTTGGAAACTGAAAGGCGGGAAGTTCAAAAGCCGGCAGATGGAATTTCTCAAGCCACTCGAGCTTAGGCGTATTGCCAATGATGACATAGTCTCTATTCTGCAATCCATTCAGAACAATAAAAACGGTCACCGAAACCAAAGAATGTGCCAAGGTATAGCATAAGGTACAGAAACATGCTAATGCCAAACGGCCCCGATAAGGCTTCAGATAAGTAATGAGACGCCTATAAATTTCCATTGCGTGGGCGGATTTTATCAGCAAACTGACCCCTCGTGGGATTTTTTTCCTTACGAGGGATCATCCAACTAAAAAGATGACTCCTGTTTCATTTTGTGATATGATCTTTGCCGTTTTCGCTTATCTATCCTATTGAATTCAATAGACTTATGAAGAAACTCAAAACCGCTGTTATTGGTATAGGACATCTGGGAAAAGAACACGCCCGAATTTATCACCAAATTCCAGAGGTTGATTTAGTTGCCCTCTGCGACGTTGACCGCTCTAAAGCGGAACAAGCAAAGACTCTCGGCGCTCAGTTTATAACAGATTACCGCGAACTTTTCGGTAGGGTTGATATCGCAAGCATTGCTACGCCCACGGCTACTCATTTTCAAATCGCTCGAGATGTTCTAAACGCGGGCATCCAC
>JACQQP010000118.1 GCA_016206945.1 Candidatus Omnitrophota bacterium
GTACTCAATCACTCAATCGAGATCACAGGACTCGCTCCAAGCACCACCTATGAATATCAGGTCACCTCAAAGGATGCCGGAGGAAGATCGGCCACTTGGGCCCCGACTCCGCTTCCCACCTTTATGACGCTTGCGCCACCTACAACCACAGAAACCGGTCTCACCGGTTATTGGAATTTAGATGCAGTGAACAATAATCAGATCACGGATCTTTCAGGCACTGGCAATACAGGCACTTTAGTGAATGGAGTGACACTCAGTACGGATCACCCTACGGTCAACTTCTCCAACACAGGAAGTCTTAACTTTGATGGGGTGGGTGGATATGTAGCCATCAACCCAATCGCGAATGATCTAACGCAAGATTTCACCATCGCCATCTGGATCAAGGCAAACAACAATCATGTCGCGGCTAGTGGAAAAGAAGGGGTAGTTATCGGAACGAATACAAGCGCGGGTGGCAACGTCTTTCGTCTCACCGTGGGGGACGGATCCACTTCTTCACGAGATAACCGCATCAATGTGTATGATGGCAGGAGTGGGGCCTATGAAATTACAGGTTCCGTCGTAGGCGATAATACCTGGCATCATGTCGCTTATACGCGAAGCGGTTCTTCGGGGTCACTTTACGTGGATGGTGTTTTGCAAGGGACTCACACCGCGAATTATACGTTTTCATCCACACATAAGTGGTCCATTGGTCAAGAGTGGGACAGCGCAACTCCTTCGGATTTTCTGAAAGGGCTTGTTGACGAACTCCGCATCTACAACCGAGTACTCTCAGCTGCTCAAATTCAGAACCTTGCGCAAGGTAATCTTCCTGACTATACGAAGCCTACGATTAGCGATGTTTCGACAACAAACATTACATCGTCGGGAGCTACGATCAATTGGACGACGGATGAACCTACGGATGCGGTGATCGATTATGGCACGACCACTTCTTATGGATACACGGTCAGTGATTCAACGCTCAGAACCGGTCATTTCCACGGGATTTCAGATCTTCAATCCGCGACCAAATATTATTATAAGATTACATCGAAGGATGCAG
Source organism: Candidatus Omnitrophota bacterium (assembly GCA_016206945.1). GTDB lineage: Bacteria > Omnitrophota > Omnitrophia > Omnitrophales > Danuiimicrobiaceae > 01-FULL-45-10b. The sequence continues at coordinate 1,055 of JACQQP010000118.1, forward strand.
TTGAAAATGAAAAGGTGTACGAATCTGACTTCACAACTGCTCAGGCAACGACTGCGCCCGAACGACGTGCAGTCGAAGCCACTCGCTTTATAGACCTAACTCAAGGAGCGGCAAAACTTGAGCTTTCATTTAATCCTCAGGACTTTGGAGGAAATCCTGCCGAGTGGAGCTATGCTATAGACGGTGGCAGTTTTTCAGCCCGTCAAGCTTATGATGGAGCGCCCAAGATTATCTCTATTCCAGAAGGTTTTGGTCGCCGCTTGATTCAAGTTAAGTTTTATAGTTCTACGAATCAAGAATCACAAGTTTATCAAGAGGAGTTTAACCTGGAAGCGATGCGTGCCGTGGTCGCTTTCGATCCAACGGCCGCGACAAAATCGATCGCCGATCTCATTCGTGAAGGTTTGTTCAGAACGGACAAATGGGGAAACCTGCTTACCCTTTATGATCGTGATCCACTCGTTCAGGAAACCAATTTCACGGGAACGAGAATCGATGCTCCAGCTCATGGCGCAACCCTACCGAGTATTACAGCGGAGTTTACCGTTCAAAACGGGGCAAGCCTTCTCCTTGAAACAGGGTTCGTCATTTCCGGCGAATTCGTTCGAGGGAAACCTGCTCGCGGAACGGCACAGCTTGTGATTGAAGATGGATTCCTAAAACTTAAAGTAAAAGTTCCTCGAGAGGAAATTGTAGATCAAGTTTCATTCCTGGTAGATCGCGAGGAGGTCTTCATTTCGAAACACAATCTTGAAATTGGAAAGCGTTACGCCCTTCAATTTTCCGCCACAAAGATGGCGGATCCGTCCTCTGGCGGAGATTTTACAGAAGGTCTTGAAATTTATCTTGACCTTGATCATCGCGGAATCGTTTCAGAACCTATGTTCAGCCTGGCGGGCGTTCAAGCGGATCCATATCTCAACGTGAACGCTCTGAACACTCAGATCGAATCCATTCAGATTTATGGGAATACGCGAAAGGTGCTTACCGCCAATAACGAGGTGCATGAGTTTACCTATACCTATGACGGAGGGGGAAAGCTTGCCGAAGTCCGCGATCAAGTGAGATGGTCGCGTTTTGAAAATTCAAGCCTTTCCGCGGTCACTTACGACCTTCGCGAAACCTTCGATGCTCAAGGCCGTCTTCTTACACTGGTGGATCGGAATGGAGAAACCATTCGATGGACATATGATGTGGGCGGACGACTTACGAAGCGTGAAGAATTGGCAAACGGCCGAACGCTTGACATCACTTATCAAGACAATTCAGATCAAAGCTTCTCCATGACAGAGACGCTTCGATTTACAGATGGTTTTCTTAATTCTGTGACGCGGGTAACGAAGGAAGATTTTGATCCTCAAGTGCGCAGGACAAAATTTGAAAATCCTGGCGAGCGTGTCATTACTTATAGTTATTCCCAAACTTCATCTGAGGTGACCGCCTCGATTTCGGAAGGTTCGCTCAATTATTCTGTCGTCTTCAAACCTGATTCCAGAGGTCGAGCCATTCGAACGGTCGATCGTACGGGCGCTCAAGAGGTAAGAACTTATATCCCTCGGCTTGATGGATCCGAGGAAATTTTAATTCAGCGGACTATTCCTGGAAAGGATAAGAATGGAAACGATGTGACCTATCAAACCACAGGACGCATTATAAAGGACAGGGAAGGCCGAACCTTAGAAGCCGAGGACATTCAGGGGCGAATCGCACGATCCACGTATGATGCTCAAGGGGATATAACGGGTTTTGATGACGGCTGGGGGCGCGTGACAAATTGGGTTTATGTGAAAAATCTTCTTGGCGTGATCCTCCGTGCAACTCAGACCTTAGGTTTTACAGATGACTTTGGTAATCCTATTCAGGCGGTTTCGGGACGGGAATATGACCCCCTTGGAAATATGATCGCGGAGCTTAATCCTGATGGGAAAGGGCGCGTTTTTGTTTACGATTTTTACGCTTATAACCGAAAGCTGAAATCGCTCACCGCTTATTTCTACAAGGGCGTTTCGACCCTCGATCAACTGCTCGCTACTCACCAGAGTTCGCCGTCCGCAGTAACGTCGAGAAGAGAGTGGGATGAAACTGGAGAGCTTACCCTTGATCGGTCTCCTCGTTCCGAGGAACTCCGTTCTGTAGTCTCGCGTGACCTGAAAGGGAACATTACAAGAAAGGCGCTCAGCATGGCTTATACGGATGGCGGAGTTCAAGTGGCTCGGACGGAAGCTCAAGATTATGATGTACGCGGTAACCTTATAAAATCTGTCGGTCCCTTTGGTCACGAGACGACCTTTGTTTACGATAATTTCAGGAATCTTCTTTCATCGACAAAGCGGCTTGCAGGCGACGCATCAGGTGAGTTCAATCGTGTAAGTTCATTTAAGGAAACGAGGAATTCAGCTGGTCTTCTTCTTTCGCGTGAGCGAACCGAAAGTGATCAAGATGGTTATGGAAACTTGGTCCAGGAGAAAAGTTTTGAAGAATATGACCAGTTTGGAAACTTAACGCATGTCGTTCACCCGAACGGCGAAGGAGAGGTGATTGTTTACCAGTACCGAACAGATGGGCGAATCCAGATTCGGACTACCTACCGTTATCAGGGAGTCGTGAGTCTTGCGGATCTTAAATTGAAGCACCAAACACCCTCGGCTTTACAGGAGAAAGTTACCTTTGGGCTATTGGGAGAAATCTTAAGACATGAAACCTTTGATGAGAAAACAATCGATTACCAAATCGACCGCGACGTTCTAGGCCTTATGAGGATTCGAACCACTCTCACCACCTGGACAACAGAAGACGGCCGAATCGTTACTACGTCATCGACGGAAGAATGGAATCAAGATGGGAATCTAACTCGCGAGCTTCTTCCCAATGGCGAAGAGTTCCTTCATACGTATGGTGCTCTTGGTTCTCGAACAAGAACGGTTCGACGGATTCCATTTAATAGTGTCATTCACGAATCAACAGTTGACTTCTCTGAAGCCCGCCAATCATCCGGCGTTCTCGTGACTCAAAGTGAGACCGTGACCGGTCATGACAGTTTTTCAAATCAGTTTAGCTTTGTCGCCATTCGCGAATTCAACGAATTTGGCGAAGAAATAGCTTCCATTGATGAACAGGGCAAAGGGCGCATTACGGAGTACAGCCGATTTGCGTGGGATGAGATCGAGGAAGCCCGCGTTTATGAATATGAAGGCGTCAATAATCTAGCGAGTTTGAGGCAGCTCCATCAGAGTACGCCTAAGCTAATTGATCGCACGAAATACAATTTCCTGGGAGAAGTGATTGAGACTCAAAATTCCGCCACAAAGCTGGCGGATCCGTCCTCTGGCGGAAAGGACGTCCTTGTAACCCAATATCTGCGTTTGAAGAGGGCGAATGGCGCGTTAGCCCGCGAGACCCGAACGGCTCTCATTCCCAATGCCGCATCCCAAGTTTCGGTAGACGAATTTGATTCTGAGGGAAGGCTCATTCGTTCAACGAATCATGAGGGGATTCTCACCACATACAACTATGCGCGGAATGGAGATCTTCTTTCCCAAGTTGAAACGAGTACGGGATCTCATTTGGTGACCACCACGCATTCGCTCACTCGATTTGTGAACGGTGTGAATCGGACTGTTTCGCGAATAAGCGTCGGCGTCGATCGGTTTGGAAGACTTGTTGATTTACAGACCGTTCAAGAATTCGATTCGCGAGGAGAACTTATTTATTCCATTGACGAGCTTGAGCGAGGCCAAGTATTAATTCGGGAACGCGATTCAAGAGACCGAGTTAGGAAACTCGTGACCTATCAACTTGAGGATGGCGAGGGCTTCTTAAATTATGCGAAGGCCAATCTGGGCGCTTCACAAACACTTCAACATTTGACTCTTGATCTCGTGAAGCAATGGTATCTCCTTCTCCCGAGCAATTCAACCATCGCAAGCCAATTTGCTCCTCAAACGAAGACTCAAGAATTGGATTCTCTTGGTAATGAGATTGTTACGGAAACGAAAGGGGAACGTCTTGAGAAATCGATTGTTACCAATTCAATCGGAAGGCCGAGCGAGATTAAAAACTTGACCTACTTTTCATTCGGTGAAAAAGGCCCGATTGTGAAAACACAAATTGAAGCGAAGGCTTTCGTCCCTCCTGAAGTTGGGCCTAAGGTAACAGTTAGTGGAAATCAAATCGATCTTTCCGCCCTTACTGGTGCAGGTGTTGCGACCGTTATTTTGGAGGCAGGTGACCCTGCTCGGGTTGTCACAAGAATTTATTCAAGTGCTCAACTGGCTCAACTTGCTGCAGATTTAAATAGCCGCCAAAATGGTGACCTTTTGATTTTGGTAACCCGTGGTGACATCGGTAAAAATTTTGATGAAGCCCTCTTTCAGGCGGTGGAAGCTTTTGGTAGCGCCAAAGTAAGAGGCATTGCGCCAGGCGGAGCCTTTAGTTTTATCGGTGTCAAAGGTGGGACTCGAGGTCAAGCGATTGAGGATTATCGTGAGAAGCCAGGTGAAACTTCAGGCGCGACCAATTTCCGTTCGACACGGGAAGTCTTTGATCTTCGCGGATATCTCCTTCGTTATGAAGACGGTTTCTCCGCCCAGCAGAACGGCGGATCCGCCAGTCTGGGTGGCGGAGGAAGCGTCATGAATTACACAAGGGGTTTTGATGGCGAGGCGCTCACACTGGTTGAGACGCGCGAAGAAGGAGCTTGGGAGAAATCTTACACGTACCAGAAATTGAGGGATTCAAGCGGACGCTTAAGTTCCACAACCGAATTTATCAGCGAAAGAAATCTGCAAGGTTTTGAGAACCCCGTTGGGTTCCAAAGAGATTGGGAAATTACGGGGACGGGACACTCGATTCAAGGCGGAAAGCTTACGATTGATCCACAGTCGGGCCGCCAGACGAGTTCTATCTTCTCGCAAGCGACAGATGATCATGAAATGTCTGGGGATTTAAGTCTTGTCGATACTCAGGAAGCAGACCTGTTTATCCTTCTTCGGTACGTTTCGGGTTCTCATTATTTAGGCCTTCGGCTCATGAAGGATAAGCTTGAGCTTGTCCTTCGCGATAATGGGATCGATAACGTTCTTCAAACCGTTATGCTCGCTACACTTCTTGCGATCAATACGACCTATTCCTTTAGCGCAGTATTAGAAGGAAGACGTGTCACATTTTCTTTAGGTGGAAATCAACTCCTTGACTGGATGATTCCAGATACAACACTCATTCCAGAAGCAGGCGCGCTTGCCCTAGGCGTCGAAAGTGGAAAGGCTTCCTTCGACAATCTCACCGCAATTCGGCGCTTAGTAAAGGGAAGAAGTTTCGGAGCATCTGAGATTCTTTCAAAACGCACCGACCAAGCAGGCGTGAGCACCTATTTCAATTTGGATGGCGATATCATTAAGATTGAAGATCCTGCCAATGGAATTGTGAAGATCTATGAGCTTGAGAAATACGGGAACGGGGTCTTGAAGCGAAAAAAGGAAACCGTATCCGTTACCGCTCGCAATGTGGACGGCCAAAACGTCACCACAACGGTCGCGATGGAAAGCCACTACGATGTTCAGGGAAGGCTCATTAAGTTTATCGATTCAAAGGGAGGTGTGACGGATTATACCTATACGTCACAAGGTGAAACCAATGTCGTTACCTTTCCAGATGGAAAGAAGATCGAATATGCCTATACGTCCAATACGCAGACAGGAGACCGCACGACGCGCGAATCTCACTCCCAGGCGAGAAGAAACGCTCTCGGAGAATTTCTGAAAGATGGCAATGGAATCATCCTTTATGATTTGGAATCGGAGGTTCGGAAGATTCACAACAAAGATGGAGACCTCGTCTTCCTTTCTGAGTATCTGGTTTCAGATGGAGTGCGAGAGGAGGTCGAGTTCACTTACGAATATTATTCGGGAGTCGAAAGGAAGCTGAAACGCAAGCAGGCGACGCATAGTTTTATTGAGGTGAGCACAGGAAATGAGCTTCTTACGTACCTTACTTTTGAGGAACGGGATCAGGATGGGCTGATCACAAAGAGTAAAGATGATCAGGGTGTGGAAAAGGAATATCAATACCGTGAACTGACAATTCCCGGCGAAGAGAAGAATCTGAAGCGGATTCGAATTTTCAACATCCTTTGGGGTAAACGGAGGCAGACTTAATATGAC
>JACQQP010000014.1 GCA_016206945.1 Candidatus Omnitrophota bacterium
GCCTCCTCGCAATGACGTCATTGCGAGAGAGCGAAGCGACCAAAGCAATCTCAGAACCACGTCAAAAATAGGTGCAAATTTAAAATTTCCAGCTTAGATCAGATTGAAACCGCCTCGTCTCCTCGTCAGGAATATTTGTCACCGTATTGACAAAAAATCCGGTGAAATTCAAGGTGAGGTAATCCGTCAATTTGTAACCCAATTTCACCATGCTGCCGCGCCGGTCCGAGTACCCAATAAAACCCACACCGCCAAAGTCACTATTATTGAAAGCGCCCACAACGGCATTCGGCTCGATAAAATAATAAGCGTAAGCTGCTTCCCATTGGCCTTTCTTTTTCGCCTCACCCAATTTGATTCCCCAACCCCAAGCATCGTCTAAGCTGATGGGTTTGAAGTCTTCCACAGTGTCACCCAAGTTATGGGCATAGTCGAAGAATGGAGCCACGCTCACCCACGTGGTTGGAATCTTAAGTTGGTTGTAAATGTTGATGACATTGAAATCACCTGCCGTAAGAACAGTACCAGCAACTCCTGTCGTGTTTCCCCGTGCAAATGCGCCAAAGTTGCTGTTTCTTGCGTAGTCTCGATAATCGTAATAGGCAAACGCGCTCGTCCAACCAATCGGCTTTTCAAAACCAGCCACACCGGCTTCCAAATTAAAGCCGCCCATCACCCCGTAAAGCTCGGCATCCGTGAGGCCCGCTCCTGCATTATCTGCAAGGGGAAACTGTCCACCGACGAGAAATGGTGACAGTTTTGATTCTCCAAACTCGAGTGCTTTGAGATCAATGACCTCATAGATTCCTTCAGGCGTTACATCGTGATCCCAAACCATTGGAGAAGAACCGCGCAGAAAGGGATTTTCCGTCTTCCCTCCGCCCAATTCCACTTGTGCAATCGGGCCAAAATCTTTGAGTTGCGACGGAATATATTTCACGTACAATTTATCGAACACCACGGTTTTATAGACAAAGTTTCCAGTGAGCGTTTGTTGCGTAGAGGTGGGATCAGTTGTGCCGCCAGTCGCTAAGCGGAAGCCGACGGTGAAATCCTCGCCAAGCTTTTTATCAATACCGTAACTGAGTTTCACACGGAAGCGGTTTCGATCCTGATCCGTTCCCCCATGCATGTCAAACGCCTCATACCGAAGGCTGATCCCCCCGCCTTGCTTCATTCCCTCAAGCCAAGAAGGAACTTCCACCTTTTTTTCTGGCTCACTGGGAACAGAAACTGCGGATTTTCCTTCGCGAGTAGCTTTGAGGCCTTCAATTTCTGCAGATTGGCTTTTGATCACTTCGTTTTGGTTCTCAACCAATGTTTGAAGATGCACAAGATTAGTTGAAAGCTCTTCCAGTCGTTTTAAAACTGCAGGATCGGTCTGGTAAGTAACCGTCTCTGCGCAAAGGTTTGTTGTCAACGCAAAGACAAAAAAAGTAGTCAAAAAAATGGCTTTTTGATTTATGTTCCGCATTAGATTGTCCTCCTCTTTTCAATCAGAATTTGAACACGTCTTCGTGTTTCAGAAAAAGTTTTAAGCTTAGAGCGACCCTTTGATAAAAATGAGAGCGATCTTGTTTCTCCAATTCTTCCAAAAAAGAAAAAATCCACCGGCCAAGATGGGTTCTTAAAAAAAACCGAGCGGTGTCAGTTTTTCCCTCTACATACATTTTGCCCATAAATTCCAGTTCACAAGCTACATGATCTGAGAGGTCGTGATAATTTGAATCGATCCCAAAACCTTCACTTTGATAAACTTTTTTCACACAGGACGTCGAAGTACCGCTGAGGAAACCGCTAAGCCCATGTCCAATGGGTTCGTTTTGAAAATAAGCCGAGTCTGCAGTTGAAGTATCAATGGTAAGCGTATCGCAATAGTAAGACTCATAAGGTGGGATAGAATCCTCTCCGGGGGCAACGAAGAGAGCGGTGTGCTCAATTAAAATTTTCTCTGTTTTACTTAACCAATCGATTTCCTCCAAAAAAGTCTTTTCGGTGAGAGATTCGTCGCCAAAATGATAGGCCAAAGTGAGTAGCTTCTTCTCAACAATTTCCTTAACGAGAGATTCGTCTGGGGCTTCACGGAAAAGACGAGAAAAGAAGAGATAAGCGCCTGCTTTTTCTTCAAGCGGGGTAGACACGGACACAGATCTCCTTATTAAGAGATTGTCCAGAAATAGGATCTGCTACGGTTTTCGCAAGAAACCCGGTGTGGGCGCCGCGGCCTTTGGCCGTTTTTCCCATAGCCCAATGGCCCCATCCGTGTTGGGTTCCCACGACTTCCGGATGAATTCCCTCAGTCAGTTCGGCTTTGGCCTTTACCTTACCATAGGGCGACTCGGCCCAGAGCCAATCTCCATTCCGAATTCCAAGTTTTGCAGCTGTCTTCGTGTTGATTCGCAACCCATCCGTCGCTTTGAGCTCTGCCAGAAAGGCATTATTCTGCGTTCGTGAGTGCGTTTGTGAAGCTTCCTTCCAATTGATCAAAAATAGTGGATATTCTGCGCTCGGCTGCCAAGCCCGCGGCTCATACACAGGCAAAGCCGGGATTGGCTTGCCATTTGCGTCTTTCTTGGCCGCCCAGGATGCCGACGCAAACTCGACCTTACGTGTAGCCGTATTAAACCCTTTGGTCCATTGGCCATTTATTAATATCCCAACAGATTGTCCACCCTCAGCCTTTGGCTTGTCGAAGAGCAAATCTTCTTCAACTACACCTTTAGCAATAACATCCGCTGCGATTGGATCATTGTATTTTTCATAGCGCGTGCCCTTCGTGTCAACCCAAACGGCTCCAGGCAGAGCTTTGAGTTCAGCCAGTCCCATTTTGGGTCCACCA
>JACQQP010000016.1 GCA_016206945.1 Candidatus Omnitrophota bacterium
GCTCACCACCCTGAGCGAAGTCGAAGGGCTGAGCTTGTCGAAGGACTGCCAATTTCAATTGTCGCTCACCACAGTGCTGAGCGAACACACAAAATCAAATGAGTCGAAGCAGTAGTACCCCCACCTTTATCCTCCCCCATTAAGGGGGAGGAGACGTAAGAAACAGAGAAAGATGTAATTAGATGAAACTTCCCATTTATATGGACAATCAATCGACGACGCGGGTAGATCCGCGCGTGCTGGAAGCCATGCTTCCCCATTACCGTGAGGAATTCGGCAATGCAGCAAGCCGCAATCATCCGTTTGGGTGGCATGCGGAGCAGGCAGTTGAAGATGCGCGGAGGAAAATTGCTTTTTTGATCAACGCCGAAGAGCCCAAGGAAGTTATCTTTACAAGCGGCGCTACCGAATCCAATAACCTCGCGATCAAAGGCATTGCCGAGAAGTACCGGGAAAAAGGCAATCATATTGTTACCACGCAGATTGAACATAAGTCCGTTCTCGATACCTGTAAATTTTTGGAGACACAAGGTTTCAGGATCACCTATCTTACGGTAGATCGCGAAGGTTTGATTCATTTGGATGAGTTGCGCGAGGCGATTACGGCCGAGACCATTTTAATTTCTATCATGCACGCCAATAATGAAATTGGCGTGCTTCAACCTGTCTCGGAAATCGGTAACATTGCGAAGGAGCGCGGCGTTTTCTTCCACTCAGATGCCGCTCAGGCCGTCGGAAAAATTCCTGTGGATGTTCAGCGAATGGGAATAGATCTCGCAAGCTTCTGTGCCCATAAAATCTATGGCCCCAAAGGAATTGGGGTGCTTTATGTGCGGAAACGTAACCCAAGAGTTCGTCTTGCGCCTCTGATTCACGGCGGCGGTCATGAAGAAGGATTGCGGTCTGGAACGCTTAATGTACCTGCCATTGTCGGTTTTGGAAAAGCTTGCGAGATTGCTGAACGTGAACTGGCGGAAGAGTCGAAACGAATTCTTGGTTTAAGAGAAAGATTGAGAAAAGGGATTCTGGCCGGGCTTCGCGATGTGGTTGTGAACGGAAGTTTGGAGCAAAGGCTTCCCGGAAATCTCAATCTGAGCTTTGCCTATGTGGAAGGAGAGTCTCTCCTTTCTGAAATCAGCGAGGAAATCGCCGTTTCTTCCGGATCTGCCTGCACCTCAGCTACGGCTGAGCCTTCCTATGTGCTGCAGGCCTTGGGCGTCAGGGAGGAACTAGCGCACACTTCGGTTCGTTTCGGTTTGGGACGATTTAATACAGAAGAGGAAGTGGATTATACGATCAAGCGTGTTGCCGAGATTGTGAGGAAGTTGCGTGCTGATTCGCCAATTTATTCTGAGCATAACAAAAAGTCAATCGCCCCCTTCCCCCATTGAGGGGGAGGAAATCGGGGAATAGATTTTTTAGGAACATTCAGTTATGATTTGAAAGGAGTTAGAATCGATGGTTACAGTAACACCGAATGCAGTTGCGGAAGTCAAAAGGCTTTTGGAAAAGCAGGGAAATAAACCGGGCCTCGGATTGAGAGTCGGCGTTCAGGGAGGCGGTTGTTCCGGCCTTTCCTATAAACTTGGCTTCGATCAGGAACGCGCGGGCGATCGGATCCAGGAAATTGATGGAGTCAACGTCTTCGTGGATCCGAAAAGCGACCTCTATTTGGAAGCTACGACGCTTGATTTCGTGGACGGTCTTGAAGGCCGCGGCTTTAAATTCTTAAATCCGCAGGCGAAGAAAACTTGCGGCTGCGGCGAATCATTTTCAGTTTAATTGTTGAAGAAAAATCCAAATTCTCTCGTCGCGCGTTTTAAACGTGCAATTTTTGCCTACGGTTTCCTCACCATTTTTTTGTGGAGCGTATATTACGCCTTTTGGGGAAGGCATCTCTATCTCGTTACGGCTTACTGCAACTGCCCCATTTGTATCAATGTAAAAAAATATCAGGACGATCAATTCGCAAGCGGTAGGCGCATATATTGGGGCGGCATGGCCGCCGATCCGCGCGTCCCTTTTGGAACGACCATGGAACTCGTCCCCCATTGGCCGCAGGACTGGCTCGCCGTCTTCGGCTTATTGAAGGGGAAGCGCAAATTTCGGGTTGAAGATCGCGGCGGTAAAATCAAGGGAAAGCATCTTGATCTCTTCATTCCAGATTCCATGGGAGGCCATAAAACGGCGCGTCAGTGGGGCGTCAGGCGGATGCGGGTTAAAGTGAATGGCGATTGGGCGAATGGATGATTTGCGCCAATTCCTTTGCTTGGTCACACACAAAATCTGCTCCCGCTTTTTTCATGGCGCGTTTCATGTCTTTTGGCGAGGTCGAAGCCGCTAAAAATCCGCACGAATTTATTTTTAATTTCTTTCTCGCATTGCGGGCTGCCAGGATATCGTCAGGCAAGTCTCCCACATAGAGATAACGCAAATTCCTCCCAAGCTTTGAAGCGATCTTCACTAGACCGTATGGATTTGGCTTCTTGGATTCTTTTGGCGTATCGTCTGCCGTGATCAGAGCATCAATGAGAGAATCAATCCGGAATCGACGCAAAGCAAAACCTGCTTCTTCACGATTCCGTCCCGTAACAATTCCAATTTTAAGGCCCGCCCGTTTTAGCTGCTTCAAAAATACCTTCGAGATCAAAAGTTTTTCATTCCATACGAAATCGCCGAGATAAAATCGTTGGAAGATGTGCGCGATTTTGGAAAGCAAGACTTCTTTTTTTCTGCTCCATATTTTCTGCGCGCCTTTTACACCAAGAAGCGTAATGGGTTTGCCCCCCATCTTTTTCCTCCCCCACTTGCGGGGGGAGGAGAGGAGGGAGGTAATGTTTTTTACTTTTCGTAGATCATTGATCGTCCGGCGTTTAATTTTAAGCGAGAGGAGGTAGAGAAGGAGTCCGTAACAGGTATCCCAATCATCATTGAATCCGCCGAGCGATTTGAAATGTTCAATGTCGGCGCGCGTCAGGAGTACAGTGCGGGAGGGCTGGAAACTTAAAATGCTTTCGAGGTACGCCTCAACCGTTTTACGGATACAGTCCGTATAGGAGGCGCGCGTGTCGACTAGGACATTGTCAATGTCAAAAATGACCGCATCAAATTGCATGGGCCTATAATGCGGATTGCGGAATTCGGAATGCGGAATACTCCGATTGTCTATCCCGCACTCCGCACTCCGAACTCCGCATCATGAGGTGACCGCGCCTTTGGAGGCGGATGAGACAAGTTTTGCGTATTTGGCCATCACGCCGCTTGTGTAGCGAGGCTTTGGCAGTTTCCAATTTGTGAAGCGCTTTTTGACCTCGGCTTCTGAGAGCGCGACATCAAGGCGGCGCTTTGGAATATCAAAAGTAATTTGATCGCCATCTTTTAAAATGGCAATTGGGCCGCGGTCCACCGCCTCAGGTGCTATATGGCCTGCCATCAAACCGTGTGTCGCACCGGAAAATCGTCCGTCCGTAAGGAGCGCCACCGAATCACCCAGGCCTTCTCCAACAATTGCTGCAGTGACACCGAGCATCTCGCGCATTCCGGGCCCACCTTTTGGGCCTTCATAACGAATAACCACTACATCACCGGATTTTATCTTTTGATTTTTGACCGCGGTAAACGCATCTTCTTCACAATCAAAAACGCGCGCAGGTCCCGTGAACGTGAGGCGTTTTTCGCCAGCTACTTTCAAAACACATCCTTCGGGTGCTAAATTGCCTTTCAAAATGACTAAGCCGCCTGTGGGTTTTAGGGGTTTGTCGAGAGGCGAGACTACTTGCTGAGCAGGCGTTTCTTTTGCAAAGGAAGCTTCTTCACCGATCGTTTTTGTCGTGGCCGTAACGCATTCAGAATTTAAGATCTTGGCGTCCAAGAGTCGTTTCATCACGAGTCGGATGCCACCTGCACGGTACATGTCCGTGGCAACGAAACGCCCGCCTGGTTTCAAATCTCCAAGCAAGGGCGTCCTTTTGCTGATTCGATCGAAGTCATCGATTGAAAGCTTAATTCCTATTTCATGGGCGATGGCAAGCAAATGTAATACTGCATTTGTGGAACCACCTGTCGTGCAAAC
>JACQQP010000119.1 GCA_016206945.1 Candidatus Omnitrophota bacterium
CAGCCAAATCTCGATTGAGACCGTCTCGATCCATCGCAAAGAAGCGGCCTGCAATATCACCCACGGTAAATTTCTCCGCAAATTCATCACCGAGAGAAAGCACGTGTTCCTGAATCACTTGAAGCGACTGCCAGCCCGGAACATCTGTATCGCGGCCGTCAAAAACGGCGTGCAGAACGACGCGTTTAATTCCCTGTTCGCGACTGACGACATCTAAAAGCTTTAGGAAATGATTCGTGTGGGAATGAACTCCGCCTGGAGACACCATTCCAAATAAATGAAGCGTCCGTCCATTTTTGTTAGCATTATCCAACACAGCTCGAACCTGAGGCAGGTTGACAAAATCCGCTCCTTCAAGGATCTCATTCAAACGACTCAACGGGGTTTTGATGCTTCTTCCAACGCCCATATTGGAGTGTCCGGTTTCAGAATCTCCCATTTGAAATTCGGGGTGGCCAACCTGACCGCCATGCGCCCAAAGTTCGGTGCGTCCATGTGCATTTTCTTCAAGGAGACGGTCAACGACTAACTGCCCACTCGGACTTCTTAACCGGGCTTTATGCACCGCGTCAAATTGAAACGCTTCTGGATATTTCTGGGGGTCCTTCCATTTATTAATTCCTTGGCCGTCCCGAATGACAATGAAGACCGGCCTGCCCTTGATTTGACCCCGCGTGCTATCCTCAAGAAGACTTTCCGCATCCATCTCCTCCGGTTGATCAAGACCTTGGAGCTGCAAAAACGTTGGAGCTACATTTTTTAAGCTTCCGTTTTCGTTGAACTGAAGCGGACCGGCGCCCAGTACAATAAACTCGACCTTGTTGTCAAAGGCGTGTGCTTTGTTCCATATCGGCTTGCCTGATGGATCGCGCCTGAGGGTTCCGTCCGGATTGAGCTTCGCCATTTCCTCAGCAGAACCATGATCTGCGGTAACGATTAACACACCGTTCACCTGCTTGACGGCTTCCCACAAATGGCCGATCTGCTCATCTACCGTTTGAACACCTTCAACCACAGCTTCAAAATTATCAAAATGACCGAGAATGTCTGAATTGGCAAAATTAATGACACCGGCTTGAACAGGCTGAACCCCGTTTCGGCCCAGAATGTAATCAACCGCTCGATCGGCGATCTCTTTTGCTTTCATTTCGGGCCTCTCGTCATGCCGTTCCAACTTATTGGAAGGAATGAGTTCCGTCATAAGACCCGGCAACTTTTTAGAGAGATCGCGTAAGCCATCGAAAAAGTAAGTGACATGTTTAAACTTCTCGGATTCAGCAATACGAACCTGGCGCAAACCATTCCCAGCCCAAATCTCCCCAAGCGTATTTGCGTACGTAACATCACTTAACACACTGGAATATCCGTGCTCGCGGAAATAGACGTCGCTATAATTGCCAAAGGGGAGCAGCACGAGATCCAATTTCTCTAAAGGCCAGTGGCGAAACTTCGGATCTCCGCTTAAAAGCCGGAATGTCGGATCCGCTCGATCACCTCTGAAATTGACAAAAATCACCGAATCATTTTTACGAATGCTTGCGCTCGGATCTATGATTGTCGGCTTTACAAAATAATCATCCCCTCCATCGGCTTGCAATGCTGCTTGCGCGATCGCCACGGAACGTTCAAACTTCGCCCGCGCCTCGGCGCGGCTGACGTCATAAGGTTTCTGATAAATTTTCAAATAGAGTCCCTGCATGACGGTTGAAATCTCAATAAATTCTTCCTCAAGATCGTCCAATGCCGGATATTGATCCTGCTCGGCCAGCAATTGGCCTCGCGTAAATAACAAAGTTAAAATAGCTCCTGGTTTCATTTCTCTTATTTTCTGAACCAGTTTGGCGTTGAAACGTTTGCGGTATTCTTCAGGGTTGGCTGCTGACTGCGTATAAAAAAAGAAAATAACATCTTGGTCCTTCCACGAAATATCAAGAGCATCGGCATTAATTAGTTTAAAGTTGCCATTCTTGAGAAAACCTTCCTCCTGAGCGAAACGCTCGACTTTACGCGCTTGCGAAAATAATCTTTTGTCTTTTTCCACGGCTGTTACATTCATACCGTAATAATTAGCGAACATTGAATCGCGCAAACTTGCTCCGGCGCCAAATGATAAGAATTTTTTTCTGCTTAAATTTCTGTCCTGCTTTAGTCTCAAAGCGCTGAAAATCCTCGGAAGCGCATCCAAAGGCGTATCTACATAAAGAGTCGTATCTGAAACCATGCCGTTTACATATGAATGTTCTCTTAGAAATTGTTCCAGTCTCTCAATTTCACCTACTTCAATGTCTTGTGTCCGAACCTCGGCCCGATCTGGAGTGTGGAATTCGGAACTCGGAATGCGGAATGGTCGTCGGTCTTCACTCTGCACTCCGAACTCCGCACGCCGCACTGCCTTCTCCCGCACCTCGGCGCGATGATTTCGGTGAAGGCGATCCAAAACAGATTCTCTCCGACTAATTTCCTGTTTCAGAAGTATTCCAAAATAGTGAATCAAACTGGCGCGTTCCCAATATTCCAAATAAACATTTCTCAAATCGTCTTCCTCAACCGCCTTTTCAATGTCAAACGTCCGGGTGCTGCTGATATAAGGAAGGAAGTAAAGTTCTTTGACTCGATCCTCAATCACACGCCCAGAATCGTCCCGTAAATATCCGCTGGCGAATTCGATGATCGCCCGAAGGCTAACCGGATGGCTTTCACTTCCATAATGTCGTGTTAAAACTGCGTTGTTTTGTTCTTCGTCCTTCGGAATATAAAAATGGCCAGAACCCATTTCTTTAGAAAGTTTCAGGATCACGGGCAAGATTAAATCGCCGTAATACAGCCGCTTAATCAAGTCGCCGAGCCGCTGTTCAACCCGTTCTTCAAAGACTTTCTCGTCTCTAGGAACCAACCTAAACCTATCAGAGCGTTCATTAAAAAATGTATCCAATTCAAAAAAAAGATTTCGCAGGCGTCTGGCTGCTTCAAATAGTGAATAGCTTCGGTAAAGAGCTTTAATTTCTGGTAAGTCTGAGCGAAGTTTTTTAACACGGTCCGGAAAATTAACAAGATAACGAACGAGAAATTCAAGAAGCCGATCAAACTCTTGTCCCGCTAAAGATCCCTCGATTGTATGAATATTGTAATCGTGTATCCAATTAAGTTCTCCCGAGTGCAAGAATTCGACATCAACCGTATCGTCCTTGTGTAAATACATTAAATTAAAGTAATTGAAATCCAGCGCGCCAAAAATGAGCTCTCCGTTTACCCGGATCCCCCATACCCGCGATCGATCCTTGTCATTCAATATGACACGCAGCACGACCGGAAGAGATGTATCTTCTTTAATGCGATATCGACGGACGTTTTCCTGATCCACTTTTATGACTTCCACCAACTGATTCCGCGCCTCGGCGCGGCGTCTTTCATCAAGCGTACCGCGTTCTGCGTGCTGCGCGGCTGGGGCTCTTTCCATTGTGCGTTCTACTCCGGACGGTCCATTATCCTTCCCGCGGACCACCATACGCCGGTCGTTATGTTTATTATTTAGCAAATTAGAATTGACTAAAGATAAAATATATGCTATCTTAAATTTCCAAATGAAAGAAAGTATTAGATGAAAGACTTCAATGATCATCAACTCAATGCGCTCCAACATATCTTCGCCAGCGCGGCGACCGTAGTCCTCGGAACTCTCATTCTTGGCAGTTTCTTGGCTCAGAGAGGTTTCAATTTGACTCTTTTCGGAGTGGGGGTTATCATTTACGCGATCCTGGTTTTGTTGGTGCTTAAAATTAATGAAGGAAGGAGCGCTCAGAAATGAACCTAGAACCCCTTTGGATCGTCTATGGCGGGATCGCCATAATCGTTGCTTACTTTTGGTACCGAGTCGATAGGACCCAGAAACACCGCCGCCAAAAACAATCTCA
>JACQQP010000124.1 GCA_016206945.1 Candidatus Omnitrophota bacterium
CCCTCTGGGAGAGGGTAGGGTGAGGGAAAACATGCAGTATTCCCCTCACCTTAATCCTCTCCCCGAAGGGGAGAGGGAATATGAAAATGTACAATTGCTAGATCCTTAAGGCTTCGACTGGCGCCTTGCCAATTTAGTCGAGGGGCCGGGGACACCTTATAAAAACTCCCCGATGCCTCATTTAGTCATTGTTCCGAATGTCAGTGGTGGGATTATCCCACCACCTCCATCACAAGAACGCGCTGATCTATTGCGCGCGTTCTTGAAACTCTACGATTTCCTCGACGCTTCGCGTCGAGGAATGAAGGTGGTGGGATTAAGGAGCTCATTCATATCGAGCATCATTCCTTGGCGCGAATACGCGGCGATATCCAGAATTTTTGTGTCCATCCGAATCGCATCTTCAGGACAGGCTTCCACGCAAAATCCGCAGTACACACACTTTCCAAGGTCAATATCGAAACTTTTAGGCCGTTTCTCAATATTGGGATCGGGGTGTTCCTCGGCCACAATATAAATGCAGCGCGCGGGGCAAACGGTCTCACACATCATGCAAGCCACGCAACGGGGCGATCCGTCTTCGCGCTTCGTCAGCCGATGCCGCGTCCGTAAGCGCGAGGGAAGTTTCCAAAATTCCTCTGGATATTGAATCGTCACTGCGGCAGCAATTCTTCTAAAAAGCCCGAAAGAATGAAAAAAATGCAAAATCAAATTCTTAAAGAAATGTCTCGAGGTAAGCAAGACACCGCGAAACACTTCAGGAAAATAAAGCTTCTGCCAAAAATTAAGCTTCGGTCTATGAACTATTTTGGTTTTGATCATGCTATGTCTCAAGCTACAAGCTGCAGGTTGCAAGCTTTATACTTTTGAAGCTTGTAGCCTGTAGCATGCAGCATGTAGCGAATCACATTCCTTCGATTACCAATAAAATGATTGCGGTAACAAATACATTCGCAAGCGCAATTGGGAACATATAATGCCAACCCAATTTTAACAACTGATCATACCGAAAACGCGGAAGCGTCCAGCGAATCGTCATAAAAAGCCAGCAGAAGAAAAGAACCTTCAAAACAAAAGATAAAATCTGAAGTAACGATACCAGAAGCGGCGAAAGTGATATCGCTTGCCCCCAAGGAAAATGAAATCCTGCATCCATTAGATAGGGGACTTGCCAGCCGCCGAAGAAAAGCGTTGTGGCAAGCGAGGCGATCATGATGGTCTCCAGATAATCCGTAAAGAAAAACATGCCAAATTTCATCCCGCTATATTCCACAAAATATCCGATAATTTCAGATTCCCCCTCAGGTGCGTCGTAGGGAATCCGCTTCGTCTCGGCAATTCCTGCGGCCAGAAAAAGTAGAAAACCAACGGGCTGCACCACCACACCCCAAAGCGGAAGCCACCCAAGAAGATAATTTCCCTGCGCCCGAACCAATTCCTGGAGATTCAAACTGCCGTAAATCATCACGACTCCCATGACGGTAAGGCCTATTGCAATTTCATAGGAAAGCATCTGGCTTGAAGCGCGAAGACCGCCGAGTACGGCGTAATTATTATTTGAAGAAAATCCAGCGAGCACGACACCATAAACTCCCATGGAAGCCATCGCAAATATGTAAAGGAGCGCTACATTGATGTTGGCCACCTGCAGACTAATGACTCGTCCGCCAATTTCGATCGTATTCCCAAATGGAATGGCTGCAAAGCCCACAAGGGCAAAGAAAAGCGAAAGGCAGGGCGCAAGCGTATGAAGAAATTTATTCCCCGAGGGCGGGATGTAATCTTCCTTTGTAAACATTTTGATGGCATCCGCGATCGGATGGAAAAGTCCCAATTTATTAAACGGCATCAAAATCCAATTAATCGGCAGAGCCCATTTCCAAGGAAGCGTAATCCAAGCGCGGTTCGCTCCAATCCGATCTTGCATCAGGGCGCTTTGTTTCCGCTCGATCCAAGCATGAAGCGCAGCTAAATTGAAAACAAAACCAAGAAAAATAAAAGCCAAAACCGTTTGGATGCCTAAAGCTGCTAGCATTTCCCATCTCCAAACTCTCCTCCCCCCTTGTGGGGGAGGATGAAGGTGGGGGGTTTATGCAATTCAACCCCCATCCCTACCTTCCCCCATAAAGGGGGAAGGAGTTTCGCTTTTATGATCATTCTGCCATCACTCCTTGTTTTCCGATTTTCGCATAACTCATCCCCTGAAATTGAGGCACGGAACGGCGAAGCCCATCAAAAACATCCTCCTGGCTTTCATAAGCCCAGTCAAACCCGAGTCTTCGCGCAAGAAGCATCAAAATCTCTGATTCAGGTTTAGAGCGAGCCAAAGGAGTAAGCGCTTGGTGAATCCTTTGAACTCTTCCTAGGAAATTGGTAAATGTCCCTTCTTTTTCAGCATAAGCGGCGGCAGGTAAAACAAATTGAGCCTGCTCTGATGTAACATGATGATTGCTTCCAATGAAAACGCTCAGAGACAAACGGGTGAGCATTTCCGCAATATTCCGATCTGGATAAAGTGAAATCAAATCCTGACCGAACATGACGAGGCCTTTGAGTGCACCACTCAATGCATCATCCATCACCTTTTTAATCGCGCGCTCATCTTCTTTAAATCCAAGCCATTCGGCTCCCTTTCGGTTGGGATGCTTGTCTGCACGAATTAAAAAATCATCCTGATCGCCTTCAGGATTTGTGCTCACAAGAAAAACGCGTTCAAGACCAAGCTCTTTGATAAAAAGTTTCTTCGCCAGATAAAGCTCTTCGTTGGTCATTTGGGGAGAAACAAAAACGGCGATTTCATCTTTCGATGCCTTAAGGATTCCCTTAAACAATTTGAGGAGGTTAGCGACAATCTCATTCCATTCCATCGTTCTCACCACGCCATCGAGGCGCTGAATAGGTTCTGTGATTCGGTCGTGATCAATAAACTTGTAACCATAACGGCCCGCATCGCACATCCACCAATCATTGACCTCGCTGTTGTAGCGCGGTTTAAGGCGCATGACACGTTCGCCATGGGCGTGATGAGGCCGTTCTAAATTCGTCTCGATTGTCATGTTGCAACCGCGGGCGCAGCCAGGGCAGATGGATTCAGTTTTCTCAAGATACCAAACACGGCATTTAAATCGAAAATCACGGTCCGTCAGTGCGCCAACCGGACAAATATCAGCTACATTTCCAGAATATTTATTATTGAGTTCTCTGCCCGGATAAATTCCGATCTCCGAATGGTCTCCGCGGTTGAAAATTCCGAATTCACCCGTCCCTGTAATTTCATCGGTAAAGCGCACACAACGGGAACACAAAATACAGCGTTCTGAATCGAGCATAATTGTGGGACCGATGGGCACCGCCTTGGCCGATTTTTTAACCTTCTTTTCATTCAAACGGGAATCATAAAGCCCGTGCTCCATGTAGTAATCCTGAAGCTTACATTCTCCCGCCTGATCACAAACGGGGCAGTCCAGCGGATGATTTACGAGCAGAAATTCAAGGATGTGCTCCCTTAATTTCTTCACTTTTTCCGTCTGTGTGTAAACTTCCATCCCGTCCTGACATTGAATATGGCAAGCAATTTGCGGCTTTGGCATTTTCTCGACTTCCACAAGGCACATCCTGCAATTTCCCGCAACGCTTAGGCCCGGATGGTAACAATAATAAGGAATGGCAATTCCGAGCGTCTCAGCCGCGCGAATAATCGTAGTACCTTTCTCTACTGTAATTTCTTTTCCGTCAACTCTAAGCGTGGGCATGAAACTCTTTCCGCGCGAAGAAACCAACTCTCCATTTCCTCCCCCCTTGTCCGCCAGAAACCGGCGCGATTTGTCCGGACGGATTCCGCCGACTTTTGGCGAACGGGGGAGGACAAAGGTGGGGGGTTAAATTATGCCTCATTCACATCTCCCCCCATCCCTTCCTTCCCCCACAAGGGGGGAAGGAACTGTGTGAATAAATTCCTTAAACTCTGATCGAAACTTCTTCAAGTAACTCAAAAACGCCATTTGCGCGCCATCGGCAAGCGCACAAATGGTTGTGCCTCCTAAATAATTTCCGATGTCAAGGAGATTGTCGATATCTTTCGGGCGGCCTTTCCCTCGAAGGATCCGATCTAAAATGCGGTAAATCCATCCTGTGCCCTCTCGGCATGGCGTACACTGGCCGCATGATTCATGAGCGAAAAATTGCATTGTGACACGCAGGGCTTCCACCATCGAAGTAGTTTCATCCATCACAATCACGCCGCCAGAACCACCCATCGAACCAACGGCTTTAAGCGAATCAAAATCCATTTTCACGTCAATCTCATCTCGGGTCAACACTGCCGCCGAAAGACCGCCCGGCACTACCGCCTTAAGCTTCCGATCTTCCCTGATCCCTCCCGCATAATCATAAATGATTTCACGGAGCGTAATTCCCATCGGAAGTTCATAGATCCCTGGTTTTTCCGCATGACCGCTCACGCTGAAAAGCCGCATTCCGCCATTTCGTTCCGTTCCTAGGCGAGCGAACCATTCGCTTCCACGTTTCATAATGAAGGGAATGTAAGAAAGCGTCTCTACGTTGTTAATGACCGTTGGGCAACCAAAGAGACCTACCACCGCAGGAAAAGGCGGTTTCAAGCGCGGAAAACCTTTTTTTCCTTCAAGCGATTCCAAAAGACCCGTTTCTTCTCCACAAATATAAGCTCCCGCTCCCCGATGAATCACAACATCCAAATGAAAATCTGTCCCAAAAATCTTTTTTCCGAGATAACCCTTTTCATAAGCTTCCTCAACAGCTGCTTGAAGCCTTTCACATGGAAATTCGTATTCACCCCGAATGTAAATATAAGCCTTATGAATTCCCACCGCATAAGCGGCAAGGATCATTCCTTCGATCAATAAGTGAGGAACGTAAGTCATAATATATTTATCTTTAAACGTTCCGGGTTCCCCTTCATCGGCATTGACTACAAGATAAATTGGCTTTCCAGTACCCCGTGGGACAAAACTCCATTTCACGCCACAACTGAAACCCGCACCGCCAAGACCTCTTAAGTTTGATTTTTTTACTTCTGCTTCAATTTCTTC
>JACQQP010000010.1 GCA_016206945.1 Candidatus Omnitrophota bacterium
GATTGTCATACCCGCATGCTTTAAGCGGGTATCCAGAAACTCTAGATTCCCGATAAAAACATTCGGGAATGACATACAAATATGACTTTGATTCGTCACCCTACTTGGTCATGCGACTTCTAACGGGATTTCTCCTTGACTCTTAGAGTAGCTCTAGATAAAATGAGCGCTGGCTGGAAGTTATGATTGCAAGTGCGAAGCAAAATCCCGAGGTTAGCAAAGCTCTCGATCCAGAAATAGCAGAAGGTAAAATCTTCGCCGTTTTAGGTTACCTTTCGATTCTCTGTTTTGTTCCCTTGTTTTTAAAGCGCGACAATAAATTTGCCCAGTTTCATGGACGCCAAGCGCTGGTTCTCTTTATTTTGGAAGTGGCGGCAGCCATGCTCGCAATTATCCCCGTTGTAGGGGAACTTGTGTTTAGGCTGGCTTGGCTTATATTTGGGATTTTGTCACTGGCAGGCATTGTAAAAGTATTGATGAATGAATATTGGGAAATGCCTTTTGTTTATCGGATTTCAAGCAAGATAACATTGTGAACCTATTGCTATGCTCTTAGGAAAAAAGACAAAGGTTGAAATAGAGTCGGAATGGGCCCTCATTTTGGACCGTTCCACAAACGAATTCACCAAGAACCGCGTTGCCGAAAAACTCGCCCAGCTATTTTCACTTTCGAATGAGGAAGGCAAAGACCTCATTGAAAATACGCCCATCATTTTGCTGGATCACATGCCTTTGGAATCGGTCGAAAAGATAAAAGAGCAGCTTTCGCAATGGAGCATTGATTGTTCTCTTACGAACGATACGTTCACAAAACGAAAATGTTTCCGCGCCGTTTGGCCCGAGCAACCGGATCTGGATCGTCTTCTGAACAAATCTTCTTCCGATCCGATTCTTTCTTCCGAGGGGCCAGTTCCGGTGAACCGCGGAAGTCATTTTGGTTCCGAAGTTCAAGCGCCTCTCGTGAATCGGCCTCAAGAACAGGAGAGCCGGTCCAGCGAGGAGGAGCACCAGTTAAGGGAATTGACGTTGGATCTTCAGAAGGAAAACGAGATGTTAAAGGCTCAATTGGAGAAAGCCGACGACGTTGCCAAGGAAAAGGAAAATCAGCGTTTCAATAGCGAAATGGAGAGGTTAAAGGCTGAGCGCGCGCGCTTTGAGGAGTCAACGGCTCGTCTCAAAGGCGAAAATACCGCGTTGGTCTCTAAACTCGATGAGGTGGATCGCAAGCTTAGGGAAATGAAACGCGTTCAAGATGAAATGGAACCCATCTCATTTGCTAAATCGCAATTTACCGAATTAAAAACGCAGCTGGATCATTATAAAGCCGAATATACGCGGGCGCAAAACGGAGCCCGTCTCGCTCAGAATGAGGCCAAGCAATTCCAGGCGGAGTGGCTTGAGACTCAAAAGTCGCTTTCTGAGGCGAGGGCCGAGGTGGAAGATCTGAAGCGCATGTTGAACCAGGTTCAATCGAGCGTTCAACCGCTCCGGGAAGAATCGGAACGGTTGCGTCAGGAAATGGAAAATCGCGATCGGGCTTTAACTTCTGAACTTGAAGAGTGGAAGCGCAAGGCAAACGATTGGAGCGCGAGCTACTTTAAAGTAATTAAAGAAAATGAATTTTTGCGGGCCCATCAAAGCGAGGAGTTAGAAAGCCTTAAGGTGCGAAATCAGCAGCTTGCGACCCAGTTGGAACTCGCTCAAAGGCAGGTGAAAGATTATCTTGCGAAATCGGAGCAGCAAGAATTGATCCAAAAACGAATGAAGGCCGCTCAGGAATTAGGTGAGCATGAAGGGCAATTAAGGACGCTCGTGCAGAAACAGCAAACGTTGGAAGAAGAAATACGCGTTCGTGAAGAGGAAATGAAAAAAGTGTTGGCGGAACAAGAAATGGTGGAGCAGGAAATTATGAAATCGAAGCAGGCACAGAAATATCTCATGGAGCAAGCCAAACTTAGAGAGAAGAGCCGCTTGGTACGCCAAAAAGGTACAGACCCAAATTTTTCGTCTCCCCAAGATTTTACTTCTTTGAAGCCTACTTCTGAATGAAGAGAAGGCTTTGAGAAGGAATAGGGGACAGGTACGAATGGCGCTGACTTAAGAAAAATTCAGGGCGATTTTACCCCCTCACCCCTCCCTCTCCCCCTTAAAGGGGGAGAGGATAAAGGTGAGGGGGAACGTCAAAAAAGCGCTTAAGGAAGTGCCGTTGGGGACAGGTACTTGTCGTAAGTTCAGTACCTGTCCCTATTTCTAAAGAGCGCGGTCTAAAGGAACGGATGTCATCATGATTGAATTGGTCTTGAGCAAAATCAAAATTGATGAAAATCGAAGCGAGCAAGTCATTGTTCTTAAGGAGCGCGAAGGCGCAAGGTTTCTTCCCGTTGTGATTGGAATTGCCGAAGTAAACGCCATCAAATTAAAGTTAAGCGGAATTGAACCCCCTCGGCCTTTGACGCATGATCTTTTGCTCACCACGATTCAAAAATTAGGCGCCCAGCTGAAGGAAATTCAGATCGATAAACTGGAAAACAATACGTTTTATGCCAAGCTCGTCTTGTCTCGCGATGGAAACGGGGAAGTCAAAGTGGATGCGAGGCCATCCGACAGTGTTGCTGTAGCGCTTCGGGCGGGAGCGCGAATTTATTGTGCGGAAGAAATTTTGAACGAAGCTGGCGTGAGCGAGTTTTAGCATTTTGGGCCATGGCTTCGTATGACGTTCTGATTATTGGAGGTGGCGGGGCAGGGCTGACCGCCGCGATTTATACGTCGCGCGCCAATTTGAAAACATTGGTCCTTGAAAAATTGACTCCGGGCGGCCAGATCGCTTTGACCGACGCAGTCGAAAATTACCCTGGCTTTCCAGAGGGCGTGACAGGAACCGAGATTTCGATGCGGATGGAACAGCAAGCAAAGCGATATGGAACCGAGGTCCAATATGAAGAAGTTACTTCCATTGCAAAGTCAAATTCTGAGTTCCAGGTCAAGACGCGTGGAGCTTCTCATCAGGCTCGATCTGTGATCATTGCTTCGGGAGCTTCTTTTCGGACTTTGGAAGTACCGGGCGAGCGGGAGCTGACTGGACGCGGCGTTTCCTATTGTGCTACTTGCGACGGAGCTTTTTTCAAGAATAAGGAAATTGTGGTCGTCGGCGGGGGAGATTCCGCCATGCAGGAAGGTTTATTTCTCACGCGTTTCGTGACAAAACTAAATGTGGTCCATCGCCGCGATAAGTTGAGAGCGAGTCCCATCCTTCAAGATCGGGCGAGGGAGAATCCGAAATTCAGTTTTGTATGGGACACGGCGGTCATGCGCATTGAGGGCGATAAAAAGGTTGAAAAGGTGCGGCTTAAGAACCTAAAAACGAACGCGGAGAAGGATTTTAAAACCGACGGCGTTTTTGTGTTCATCGGCCATGATCCTGCCACAAAGTTTCTTGATGGCTTTATCGAGTTGGATGAAAAAGGATATGTGAAGACAGACGATCGGCTCGGGACCTCCCAGCCGGGAGTATTTGCGGCCGGTGAGGTACGTGCCGGCGCGGTCAAACAACTGGTTTCCGCTTGCGGAGAAGGCTGTGAGGCTGCATTGAACGCTCAGGCTTATTTGGAAGAACTCGAAGTAGCGGGCAAAAAGTAAAGGAGGATTTGGCTTATGAGTTATGACGATCCTATGGAGGGAGACATCCGGAAGTTGCTTGCGCTTCTCAAAAAGATTCTTAAGAATCACCCTCAAGGTTCTGACCAGATCGCCAAGCTTCTGGATCATAAGGCTGTGGATCTGAATCTTTGTTTTTTCACTTTTGTTCCAATGACGCCGGAAGACATGATGGAATTTGAGGACTTTTACGAAGAGCTCCTCGATCGTTCCCACGATCTTTCCAAGAGAAGCCGCCCTAAGATTGAATTTAAGCTGAGCTCCGAAGACCTGGATTTCTTAAGGAAGCACGGGATTCGATTTTGAACGTTTTGGCTTTTTAAGTCTCGCCCTCCGCGTTTTATAGTGTTCACATGGTACGGGGTAAACGGTTGAATTTTTTGGTTCTCTTTTTTTCCCTCCTATTTCCTCTAGCGCTTCCTGCTCAAGATACGATTAATCACTCGAAATGGGACCATCTTTTGAAGCAGTATGTTCAAAACGGCCTCGTTAATTATCAAGCGCTGCTTCAAGCCGAAAACGAGTTGGACGCCTATTTAGATGAGCTGCGATCGATATCAATGGATCGCTTGGGCGAGGCAAGCCGCGAGGAGCGAATCGCTTTTTGGATTAATTTGTACAATGCAAGCGTTATTCAGATGGTATTGGATGAGTATCCCGTGGAACGGTTTGACCAACTTCCCGCCGCTTTCGAGGTCCGCACCATTCGAGCCCTTGGGGATTTTTTCAGCCTTTCTGAAGTCAGGGATCGGGTGCTTCGGCAAGGGTTTCGGGATGAGCGCATCCTCATGGCTCTCGTTTCAGGACGCATGGATTCCCCGAAGCTTTTTTCCGAGGCTTTCTACGGTGATCGATTGGAAGAACAGTTAAACGAAGCGGCCCATAAATTTGTCGAAGATGAAACCCGAAATCGCATCGAACCGGGAGAGAAAAAGATTTTTCTTTCCCCTTTATTTCGTGATTTTGGGTCCGATTTTTTGCTCAATTTTAGTTCGCAAGAAAACACACAAGCCTCCTCCGCGATTGAAGCAGCTGTCATTAGTTTTTTCCTTCACCACATGCAGGATCCCCGGAAGCGCCTTTTTTTGGATTCCGGTCGCTACAAAGTTCAATATCTTCCTGAAGATCCACGCTTAAATGCCGTTCACTGAGTAGGGAAAAAAACGTTGTGGACGGTCCATGACAAATCGAACGTTCAGATTTCCAGATTACTTCATGTGGGGTTCGGGAACTTCTTCTCACCCGGTTGAAGGAGATAATCTCTATAATGACTGGTGGGAATGGGAGCAAATGGGGAAGGTGAAGGAACGTTCAGGCAAAGCGTGCGACCATTGGAACCGGTTCCGAGAGGATTTTCAACTCGCCAAATCCCTTCATCACAACGCCCATCGCTTTTCGGTTGAATGGAGCCGCATCGAACCGATGGAAGGCGAGTTTGATGTTAAAGCGCTCGAACATTATCGAGAGGTGATTGCTGAATTAAAGCGGGGAGGATTGGAGCCGATTGTCACCTTGCATCATTTTACCTTGCCGATATGGATCGCAAGACGAGGCGGTTGGTTTTCAAATGATACGGCGAAACTATTTGCCCGTTATGCCAGAAAAGTCGTCCAGACCATTGGCGATACGGTTCGCTACTGGGTCACGATTAACGAACCAGAAATTTATATCTTTAAATCCTATCTCACGGGAGAATGGCCTCCTGGTGAACGCGCCTCCTACGATAAAGCGTACCGGCTCGCCGCCCATCTTTTAAAAGGGCATGTGCTCGCCTATGCAGCGATTAAAGAAGTCAAGTCAACAGGATCACAAACGCTGGTCGGGATGGCAAAGCATACGGCTATATTTACGCCTTGCAACAGGAATTCGCTCCGAGATAAAGTTTCGGTGTGGTTTAGAAACCTCGTGGTGAATCATGTCTTCATCAAAGCATTAATCGAAGGGCGTATGATGTTACCCGGCTTCTTTCATGTGCGCTTGCCTCGAGGGCAAACTCTTGATTTCATCGGATTAAATTATTACACGCGAAGTTTTATCCGCAACGATGGATTTGGGATTCCTGGTATTTATGGGGAAGTATGTCCGCCAGGACATCATCCGGAGGTGCGGAGGCGAAATTCTTTAAATTGGGAAATTTATCCGGAGGGCTTGTTCCAAATTGTTAGGGATTTTTCGAAATATAAACTGCCTCTTCTCATTACCGAAAATGGAGTTTGCACGGATCGAGACGAAGAGCGCTCGCAATTCGTTTACGACCACCTTAAGGAACTTGCGCGTGCCATGGACCAGGGAGCGCCTGTCATCGGTTATTTGTATTGGTCGCTTCTCGACAATTTTGAATGGGCGGATGGGTTCGCGCCTCGCTTCGGTCTGGTTGAAGTGGATTATCAAACCCAAGCGCGAACCATTAGGCCTTCGGGCATGCGGTATGCTGAAATCTGCCGTTCCGGCCTTTTGCCCATGGATTCCTGACCAGAGTTTTATCAGGTGTATAAGTCCAGTGTAAAAATGAGCGCTTGTATATGGATATGACATATGGTATATTCTCTACGTATATTTTTATGTGACATATGTCATATCATCATAACCAGAAGAAGGCTCAACCTGCGCTCCTTTCCGACCAGGCAAAGTTAGAGGCTTTAGTTTCCGCGGCCGGCTTCAGGCGAAGCAAGCTCGCCGAGCTGCTGGAGGTGACGTATCGGACAGTCTATCGTTGGTTGGACAAAGGCGTCAGGCCCCATCCCGCCCAATCCCGCCGAATCGATGAGCTGTTTCAGGAACACATTGATTTAAACCCTGTCGTCGAAAAACTCAGGAAAACGCTTGGTGATCCTATTGGAATCCTCAAGAAAAACGCAGAAATTGAAGGACGCTTTTTCCTTGAAATGACCTATCATTCAAATGCCATCGAAGGAAGCCGGATGACGCGCAAGGAAACCGAACTGGCGTTCCAAGGTAAAAACGTAAGGGGGAAGGAACCTTTCGAAATTTTTGAGGCAGTCAACCACAGGAATGCGCTGTTAGAAGTCATGAATCAAGTCCGCCCTGGTTTCCGGATCAACGAAGACTATCTTCTTAGGCTTCATTCGCTCGTGATGTACAATTTTCATGACAAACTTCCCGGAAGATACCGTACCGGTTATGTGAACCTGACGAATACGGAGAAGGTACTTCCTTCTGCGCAGGAAGTTCCGGTTCAAATGAGGAAGTTTTTGCGCTGGATCAATCGTTATGCAAAAAATCCGCTTGCTAAAATTGGGCGAGATCATTACGAATTTGAAAGCATCCATCCTTTTTTTGATGGGAATGGTAGGGTCGGAAGGCTCCTCATGATCACGCAACTTTTAAGCCGCGGTTTTCCTCCCGCTATCATTCGAATTGAAGACCGCTTCGCTTATTATTTCGCCTTGGGAAAGGGTGATTTGGGGGATTTCAAAAACTTAATTCAACTCGTTTGTTCCAGCGTCCTGCGCGGTTACCAGTTGCTTCGGGAACAGGCGGACTGAAGGCGAACGTTCACGATCTTAGACACCCATTTGCAATTCAAGCAAAAAACAACCTTGACAGTGACCGTCTGACCAAGTATACTTATGTAGTCACAAGTGATACTACATTTAAGGAGGTTGCCTTATGACAGTGGTTCAAGCGTTGCTGAATGCAAAGCATATTGGAGTAAGAGATTTAAGAGAACATTTATCCAAACGCCTTAAAGGAAAAAAGGCGATTGTGGTAACAGAACACGGAACACCCACCAAAGTGATTCTTTCTTACGAAGATGTGGTTGAATTAATTGAGGTTTTGGATGAGCTTCAAGACCAAGCTACTATTCAAGCCGTTCAAGAAGGAAGAAAGGAAATTAGACGAGGTGCTGAAGGTATTCCTGTCAGCCGCCTGTTTGACCAAATCAGAGCTTCCCGCAAGTGAAGTATAGCGTCCGTTTTCCGTCTGAGGCGATTGAAAAAAAATTCCATAAAGCCCTCGAAATTATCCCGCCCAAGATTCGGGATGAAATTATGAAAGGAATCGAGGACTTAGCTGACAACCCCCGTCCTTTGGGTGAGCCTAAACTGAAACCGCCTTTGATTGTTTATCAGTACGCCGCCCAATACCGCCTCAAAATTCGGAACTATCGGGTTCTTTATGATGTCGATGACAAGAACCACATCGTCTGGGTTTTCGATGTCCGCAAGCGCAATGAGCGGACATATGGGTAAGGTTGGAAGCCATGGAATTCAAACAGACACTTTTTGGACATTGCGTGAAGTCGCCTGTCAGGGTAAAATTCGTAACTCATTGTAATACTTACATCGGGGCGTAGCTCAGCGGCTTAGAGCACTCGCTTTGGGAGCGAGGGGTCGGAGGTTCAAATCCTCTCGCCCCGAGAAGTACAGTACAGTAC
>JACQQP010000011.1 GCA_016206945.1 Candidatus Omnitrophota bacterium
CCGGCGGAATCCGTCCGGACGAATCTCGCCGCGTTTTTTGGCGGATCGGGATGAGCTTGACGCTCATCTCCGAAAGTGTTCGGGAGGAACTGGCATTTGCCGCTCAATGCGGCAAATACTACTCGTGAGGATTTTGACATCCTCTACGAGTATGACGTTCCTCTCCGAAAGTGTCGCCGTACCGACCGTACGCCGTACCGACCGTACGGCACCGCAAGACCAAGCGCCCGACCGGCGCTCGTTCATGCGGCGGGGATCTATAGGTCTGGACTCCCCGCCTTTGGCGAGGCTCGCCTCTGGCGGCCGCTTAAAACGTGCCTGCCTCGCCGGCAGGCGGGCGGGAATGACAGTCTAACCTCACCAATGTGAATCGTCATATTTCCAGTTGACGTAGAGGTAATAGTTTTTGATTTCCTCACCGTAATCCTCAAGGGTGAAAGTAAAAGAGGCAATACTACCCTGCGGTAAAGCGCTTGGTTCTGGAATGACGCTTTTATTCAAAACTGGAATCTCTTGTTCGCTAAAAAGCACGAGGGAAACCTTGGCGTCTCGAATGGGATGGCCTACATTATTGATGACAATCCCCCTTAGCTCAGGACGCCCTTTTGAATCAAACCCAGAACTTCCGCCTTTTACAATCACTTTTCGCGGTAACTTTTGGAACGTCTCGATTTCGGGAAATTGTTCAATGCCCATGAGTATTTTCTAGCGCGGCATATCATTATATGCAAGAAAGGAGAGATGTACAGAGATAACAGATAACAGAGTACAGAGAACAGGGGACACAAAACAAAAGCTTGCTAGGAACAGAAGAATAACGTGAGGTATTAATTAATAGGTTTGCTTGAAAGCCGAGATGAAAAAGATAGATTTACTTTTTCCGTACTCTGTACTCTGTTATCTGTACTCCCCGCTCTGCAGGTTCAGGCAGCAACTGCTTTAACAGAGTAGTCTAATTTCTCGCGGTCGTAGGCCCCGGAATCAAGATCACCTCGTTTGATTAAAACCTGGACCCAGTGGAGCACGACTTCAGGATCGAATTGAGTGCCTGCACCCTCGATGAGTTCACGAATGGCTTCCTCACAATTCAAAGTTCGCTTATATCTCCCGCACGCAACGCGCATCGTATCATAAGCATCCAAAACAGAAACAATTCGTGCACCAAGCGGAATCTCTTTGCCCTTCAAACGATGGGGATAACCTTCGCCATTATACCACTCATGATGATGAAGAATGATCAATGCTTCATCTGCGAGAAACTTGATTGGCTTTACAATTTGATAGCCTAAAACGGGATGCTCTTTCATCTGCTCGCATTCGTCACGGGAGTAAGATCCCGGTTTTAATAAAATTTCGTCAGAAATACAAATTTTGCCGATATCATGAAGTAGACCCGCATGTTCTACAATGCGGATTTCATCCTGATGTAAACCCATCTCCTTAGACACGAAAGCGGCATCCTGTCCCACACGCGCCGCATGCCCCATCGTATGAGGATCCTTTGCCTCCAACGCATTAATCAAGGCCTTCGTTGCTTCAATGTAAGCGCGCTTTGCCATTTCTGAAATATCGAAGAGGCGCTGCCGAAATTGGTACACTTTTGCGTCGTCAAATTTAAGTTCTGGAATTTTATCTGCATAGTCCTTGCCCAGGCTTTGATAAAGAAATACCTGGTTGCGCCCATTACCTTTGGCCCGGTAAAGCGCTTTGTCCGCGTAGAATAAGAGGGTTTCTTTACGATCCACAAGATCATCGGGATAGGAAGAGACTCCAATACTCACATTGATTTTTAAGGAAAGACCAGATCCCTGAGCAAAAGTGGTGTCCGCAATTTTTTTTCTGAGGCGCTCGGCCAGCAAATGCGCTCCCTCATAGTCTACGTGGGGAAGCAAAATAACAAATTCTTCTCCGCCATATCGGGCAATCGTATCCGCTTGCCGCAAACTCGAAATGAAAAAGCGGCCTAATTCCTTCAACACTTCATCTCCAACAGAATGCCCGTACGTCTCATTAATCGATTTAAAATAATCGATATCGACCATCAGACAGGAGAGGGAGTAATGGTAACGACTCGCACGAGCAAACTCCTCCACCATCTTCTCATGAAAAAACCGATGATTAAAAAGACCCGTCAGCTCATCCCGCACCGATAGCGCTGCTAGTTTTTCATTGGTCATCTGAAGTTCAATGTTCTTGCCAACCAGATCCCGCTGAAGCTCACTTTCATGCTGCTTAATCCGAAAACGTTCATAAGCACCCTCAATAATGTGGGGCAATTCCCGAAAAGCGCTTTCAGATTTCACGATATAATCGACAAAGCCAGATTTTAAAGCATTCACCGCCAATAGTTCGTCTCCTACCGCGGCCATTAACAGGACGGGAAACTTGAGATTTCGATTTTGTATTTCGGTGAGGAGATCAAGACCCGTCCGATCGGGCAAGTGATAATCCGTTAACATGAGGTCAAACGTGGAGGAACTCAGTTTTTCAAGCGCCTCGGAAACGGAGGTAGCTAACTCAATTTTGGCTCCATTCTCTGCGGCCCACTGGGCCAAAGCACCTTGAATTAAGATTCCATGATCTCGATTATTCTCGACGACCAAAATCCTATTGGGGCACTTTCTCGCCATGCATGGCCTCTTGTTTCCGACTTCGGACGCTTATCCTATCAATTGTTTTACCGTTTGGATTAACTCTTCAGAATCGTAAGGTTTCTTCAAGTAACCATTAACATTTTGGGTCATCATGACTTCACGCACCTTCTCACTCTGAAGTCCGGTGGCTACAATCACCGGGATATGAGAAGGGCGGTCTTTTTCACCCTTTCCTTCGCGAACACCTATGTTGATTAAAGTTGTCAAACCATTCCGATCCGGCATATCGACATCCATAATAATAAGATTGGGTGGACAATTTTTCTCCAAGACGGCCAAGGCATCGCGCCCGTTACCGGCACAGGAAACGTAATACCCAGAGGCTTCAAGCCGCATTCGCGTCAACTCTGAATAATCGGGATCGTCATCCACAATCAAAATGGTTTTATGATGCCCGTCTTTTGCCATGTTCTGTAAATTCCAAAAGTTCACCAACGCGGTTCATTACTTTCTCCATATCAACAGGTTTAACAAAAAAATCAACCGCACCCTCAACGCGCGTCATGTTTTCAATCATCGGCGCTCTGCCCGTAACCGCTATGACGGGAATGTCTTTGGTAACAGAGGGTTTGCCCGTATCAATATCGATAGGTGCCTTGAGACGTTTCAAAATAGTTAAACCGTCCATGTCAGGAAGAAAGATATCCAGCATGATCAGATCTGGAACCTTCTCCTGAATCAAGCGAAACGCTTCATCTCCGTTCCCGCTGGCTAGAACCCGATAGCCCGCTCGTTCGAGTCTGATCCTCAAAAGTTGAACAAGTTCTATATCATCTTCAACAACAAAAATCGTTTTGTGGCTCATGCTGTCATCCTTTCTTTTGTAAGTGGAAGGCTTTCAATACGGGCTTCCTGCGTGACTGGAAGAGAAACAATAAACCGGCTTCCTTTTCCGAACTCACTCTCCGCCCAAACCTGACCCCCATGAAGTTTGACCAATTCCCTGCAGATGGAAAGACCCAATCCTGTTCCTTTATTCTCATTAGAACTTGTGCCCCTCACCTGCTCAAAACGCTCAAAGATTCGCTCTAAATTCTCCTTACGAATCCCAACGCCAGTATCCGAAACAACGACCCGTACACAACCGTTGGGCGCGGTTTCGACCCCTACGGTCACGCTGCCGCCCTCGGGTGTGAATTTAATTGCATTTCCCATCAGATTCGTCAGCACCTGAATCATTCTCTCCGCATCACAAGCCACCTTTGGAAAGTCGCGAACAGGTTCGAAGTTAAGCTTCAGTTTCTTTTTTTCCGCAAGGCTTCTAAGTGACCCCAATACTTCGTCAATTAATATTTGAAGATCGCAAGGCTCAAAATGAAGACGGAGCTTTCCGGCTTCAAGTTTTGAAAAATCCAGCAGATCATGAATCATCTGAGTGAGACGGCCAATGCTTCTTTTCGCAATTTCAAGAACCTTTTTCCCTTTTTCCTCGTTTGGATTTACCAAACCATCCAAAATAAGCGCGATGCTTTCTTGAACAGAATTAAGCGGCGTACGAATGTCATGGCTGACTGAAGCAATAAAGTCTGACTTCAGTTGATCCAGTTTCTTGAGTTCGCGGTTGGCTTTTTCAAGGGCTACATTTTTTTCACGAATTTCCCGTTCATATTTTTCCTTCTCTTGATCTGCTAAAAACTCAATGAAGGTTTCATCCACCACATGAGGAAGAACGCTCAAGTAAACATCATCTTTAACGATATAGTTATAAGCACCCTCCTGCATCGCTCGCACCGCCGTTTTCTCATCTCCCATGCCCGTCATCATAATAAATGGAATATTAAGCTTTTGGGCATTCAACCACTCAAGGAATTCAAGGCCCGATTTCCCAGGGAGGTGATGATCAGAAACCACCAGGTGAACTTGATTTTCCATTATGATGTCCATCGCTTCCTCAGCAGTGCCTGAAATTTCCACCACATATTTTCCACCGCGGGAAGAAAGAATCGCCTTCTTCGCAAGCGCCGCATGATCCGGATTATCTTCCACGAGTAAAATATGAAGCTCGGATCGGGGAATCATCCCATCACCTGCCTTTCAAGAGCGCGCTTCACATGGTCAAGCATTCCCAATGAAGCGCGCTCTTGTATCCATTGGGATGCCGCTGCCTTAGGCAGCGGTAAAGCAGGTGATGGGATCATTTCGCCCTCTCATGTGAAACGGCTTCAGCACACGGAATTTCCACCGTATGGAACCAATAATCCTTAACGCGCTTAAGCTTGGCCACCAATTCCCCAAAGTCTTCCGTTTTCGTCACATAACCCGATGCGCCCAATTGATACGCTTTTTCGATTTCTTCCTTTCGGGACGAGGTCGTCAGCATGACGATGGGAACGTGTTCGAACCACTTGAGACTTCTCAAGCTTTTGAGCACTTCGAAACCATCCATCCCGGGGAGCTTGAGATCCAATAAAATAAGATCGGGTTTCATATCCTGGGTTTGAATTTGCCTGCAGGCCTTCACGGCCTCAGGCCCATCCGAATAATGAGTCACGCTCGAATCGTCGCCTTCAAGACCGCGGCGAATTAAGAGCGCGTGATCCTCATTGTCTTCGATCATGAAAATCTTTTTCATGGGCAAGCCCTCTGTTCCTTTAGTTAAAGATCTCATTCGAGCTGTTTCTTGCTGCCACTTGAGAAACGCTCAAGTTCGATTCAGGCTTCAAAGCTCCGCCTTCGGTCTTGGGCCAAGTCATAAAAAACTGACTTCCCATCCCTTCCTCAGATTCAACCCACACGCGTCCTCCATTGAGTGCCACAATTTTCTTCACGATGCTGAGACCGATTCCGGTTCCCTCGACTTTCAGCGGATTCGGAGCCCGCTGGAAAATTTGAAAAATCTTCTCTTGGAATTCCTTCTTAATCCCGATGCCATTGTCCTTGACCCATAACGTGTAGGCGTAATCCCCTTTCATAGACGAAAAACCAATTTCAATCATGGGAGCTTGAGGAGATCCCATATATTTAATCGCGTTTGAAATCAAATTCGTAAAAACCTGGTCAAGCCGTCTTCGAGAACCCCATAGATGGGGAAGACGATCCTGAAGGTGCACTTTAATGTTCCGCTTATCGATCTCGGGTCTCAATTCTTCCAATATGTTTTTCAATAAACTGGTTATATCAACGGCTTCTTTTTCATCTTCCATGCGGCCAACGCGAGAAAATTCCAGAAGGTCCAGAATCAGCGTGTTCATATGTTGGGCATTCGTCTGAATTCGGTTGAAGTAATCTAACGTAGTCCCCTGAAGGGAATTGCCGAGCTCGGATTTCAGAATGGACGTGAATCCTTGAATCGAAACAATCGGAGCTTTCAAATCGTGGGAAATGATTTGAATAAAATTTTCAACTTCTTGGTTTTTCTTAGCGAGCTCCTTATTGGTTTCCTGGAGGTCACGCGTACGCCATTCCACTTCCTTTTCAAGGGATGCCCTTCTCGTCTCCAAAGACCAGCTAAAGAGTCCTGCAGCGATGGAAAAAAGAGTCCCCATGGCAAGGATGAGGGAACTTGCGATTTCTTGATCAAAGGGGCGGGAACCGTTGTAGTAGGCATCCCAGAGGGTGACGGTAAAAAACATGCCGACGAAGAAAATAATGACGTGAAAGCGAAATGGTCTTTTTCCCATTTTCGCCGAACCAGCATCCGCCTGAGCCATTCTTCCTCCCTGGGTAATTCATAAGGCCGCCTCCCTCTGGTCTGGCTCGTACCCAGAGGTTCATCCCGCCCTACGATGTGATTCCGGTTAGCTGTCCATGATGTATCCTTTTAAAGGATACCCGAGAGGCTAGGCTTTTTCAAACACGGGAGAAAAAAGGCTATTTGCCGTAAGTTTTTATCAGGAAAGGAGTTCCAGACTCTCTTGCCCAACGTGCCACTTCTTTGGCGTGATAACTCAAAATCACTCGAGCACCGGCACGCGAGATCGCAGTGAGGATTTCAGGGACTACTTTTTTTTCATCGAGATAGCCCATGGCATGCGCCGCCTTCACCATTGCATATTCCCCGCTCACATTGTAGGCAGCAATGGGAAAATGAAACTTAGTTTTTGCGGCACGGATGACGTCCAAATAAGAAAGGGCGGGCTTCACCATAATCAAATCAGCACCCTCTTCTAAATCTAGTTCGATTTCGCGAAGGGCTTCCTCGACATTGGCCGGATCCATTTGATAACTCTTGCGGTCTCCAAATTGGGGGCTGGACCCTGCCGCATCACGAAATGGCCCGTAAAAACTTGAAGCATATTTCGCCGCATAACTCAAAATCGGAAGCTCTGAAAATCCATGTTCATCAAGCACGCTTCGGATGGCTCCGATACGGCCGTCCATCATGTCGCTTGGGGCTACGATATCGACACCCGCTTCCGCATGAGAAAGCGCCGTTTTTTGAAGAAGCACAAGGGTCGTATCATTAAGAATCTTCTCCCCTTCCACCACTCCACAATGTCCGTGGCTCATATATTCACAAAGGCAAACGTCTGTAATTAAAGTGATTTTGGGAAAACGCTTTTTAATTTCACGGCTGGCGCGCTGGATCACACCGTTCGAATCGTAAGCGCCGCTCGCCTGAGCATCTTTTTCGTTCGGTATGCCAAAAAGTAAAATATGCTGGACTCCGAGTTCATCAAGCTCCTCCAATTCATGCATCAGCTGATCAATTGAAAATCTAAATTGCCCGGGCATCGACTGAATTTCTTCTTTTAACCCATTTCCGTCCATTACAAAATAAGGCATGATCAACTGATCCAAAGAAAACGTAGTTTCTCGAACCAATTTTCTTAAACCTTCCGTTGCGCGCATTCGGCGCGGGCGATATTCTGGAAATTTCGTCACCGTAATGCCTCCAACACGGCTCCTGCCAAGCTTTCAATGGTAGACATCCTCGCTTCGCGGTGAACGGGCCTGTGAAAGTGCCTTACCGTTTTCGAGGTAACGGGTCCAATTGAAATAAATTTAGTTTTCAATTTAGCTCCATCAATTGCCTCAAAAAAATTCTGTGCAGTTGAAGAACTCGTAAATGTCACTGCATCAATGGACTCATTTTTTAGAATTTCGGAAATCTGGAGCTGAAGA
>JACQQP010000120.1 GCA_016206945.1 Candidatus Omnitrophota bacterium
CAGAAGATTAGGTCCCGTTCTTTTTTACTCTGTTCTCTGTACTCTGTTCTCTGTACTCTGTTTCCAGAGGTGATGGGATGATCCCATCACCTCATTTAAAAGAGCGCTTAATATCAAAGCGAAGCGCTCTTTTATTTGTAAAAGAAATTCTGCCCCGTACGGGGCAGAAAATGAGGTGATTGGGATGAAGTTCGAGTATTTTATTGCGACCAAATATCTTTTGAAGGGCAGGCGGCACGGCTTTGTGTCGCTGATCGCGTCGATTTCGATTTTAGGAATCGCGGTCGGCGTGATGGCCTTGATCGTTGTGCTTGCGGTAATGAGCGGCTTTGACCGTGAGCTTAAGACAAAGATTGTTGGCGTCCAGCCGCATATCGTATTAGAAGGGATAGGCGGAGTTGAAGACGCCAACGAGGTTCGCAAAACCGTCGAGTCACTTGAGATTTCCAACATTACGTCCATCGCACCCTTTGTTCAAGGGCAGGGAATTATTCGGTCTTCTCAAAACGCGGTGGGCGTCGCTGTAAAAGGCATCGATCCGGATCATGAGCCGCTCGGTCTTTTTGAAAAGCACCTTAAATTGGGTTCGCTTGAACTTGACGATTTTAGTTTTTCTGCGAGCAGAGAACGCAAACGAGCGGGCAGTATGGGCCGCGCTGTGATTGGAGAAGAGTTGGCTCAGCGGCTGCGCGTTTCTGTTGGAGATGTGGTAACGATCATTTCTCCTGCTTTGGATGAAGATCTTGCGCGTTCCATTAAACGCGCGAAGAGCGTTCCTTTTGTCGTCTCAGGAGTTTTTCGGCTTGGGATGAATGATTTTGATTCGAATTTGGTGCTGATTCATATCAAACAAGGACGCGCGCTTTATCAAATGGGGAACCGAGTCACTGGGATGAGCATCCGATTGAGCGATGTGGATTTGGCGGATCAGGTGAAGGCGTCTATTCAAGGACGGTTTGGCACAGGTTATGTGGCTCGAAGCTGGATCGATCTCAATCGAACGTTTTTTAGAGCCCTCCAGGTTGAAAAGACGGTGATGACGGTTCTCCTTTCGCTCATTATTTTGGTGGCTGCCTTCAACATTATTTCGACACTCATCATGGGGGTCATGGAGAAAACCAAAGACATTGGAATTTTACGCGCGCTCGGCGCAACGCGTGGAGCGGTTCGAAGAATATTTCTCTTGCAGGGATTTGTCGTTGGATGGCTTGGAATTGTGGTGGGTGCGTTGGCAGGGCTTGCGCTTGCTTACAATTTGAATCCGGTTTCTGATTTTTTAGAGCGAACGTTTGGAATCAGTGTTTTTCCGAGCGATATTTATTACTTTGATCGAATTCCTGCGGAGATTAATATGCACGATGTTCTTTTAGTGGTCGCCTTTGCACTATTGATGTCGCTTTTGGCAGGAGTTTACCCCGCTCACTATGCGGCGAAACTTGATCCTGTACAAGCGCTTCGCTATGAGTGAGGAAAGAGAACAGAAGGACCAGTATTAGGAAGCCCAAGTAACAAAGGACAAGCACACTTTAATGGTTGTAATTTATCATTTGGAATTTGTCTTTATCTGTTTTCTGTACTCTGTACTCTTTCGCCACAAAGCGTTGGCGGAATCCGTCCCAAAACGCTTTGTGGACGAATCTCGCCGCGTTTTGTGGCGGAGTTCTCTGCACTCGGCTTTAGAAGTGTTGGATTATGCTTAGGGCGATCGCGCTCGAGAAGGAATATGAGGGACCTCGCGGTAAGCTTCACATTCTTCGGGGGGTGAACTTGGAGTTGAACAAAGGGGATATGATGTTTATTATCGGGCGTTCGGGCGCTGGAAAATCGACCCTCCTTCATCTTTTAGGAGGCCTTGATCGACCTACGGCAGGAACGGTTGAGTTTCGTGGAGAAGATTTGAGTCTTTTAAATGAAGAATCCCTCGCGAAATACCGAAATAAAAGAGTGGGATTTGTATTCCAATTTTACCATCTTCTGCCCGAACTGACCGTGCGGGAAAATGTGGAGCTTCCAAGCTTAATCGCGGGTAAGCGCCGTACCA
This sequence comes from Candidatus Omnitrophota bacterium, assembly GCA_016206945.1. Taxonomy (GTDB): domain Bacteria; phylum Omnitrophota; class Omnitrophia; order Omnitrophales; family Danuiimicrobiaceae; genus 01-FULL-45-10b. Next base: position 2,042 of record JACQQP010000120.1, read on the forward strand.
AGCGTTCTGAAGACCTCTTGAAGCGGGTGGGTTTGTGGGAGAGAAGAGACCATCTTCAAAGCGAGTTGTCGGGCGGAGAGCAGCAGCGTGCCGCCATTGCACGGGCACTGATCAATGAACCGGAGCTTGTATTTTGTGATGAGCCGACGGGAAATTTGGATGACGAGACGGCCGAATCAATTCACCGTCTTATTTTTGACCTGAATCGGGAAGGACAAACCTTTTGTGTGGTCACCCACGAGGAAAGTTTTGCCCGAAAAGGCAATCGAATCCTTCGGTTGCATGAAGGGGTCGTGGACGTAGTGAAACATTAGCCCTTTGCCGATCCCTTGGGTTGGAAAAAAGGGAAAGAAGGAGTCTACATGGCAATCCATCGAAGTAGTTCGCACAAGTCAAAGAAACTGTTACAAACGGCGCAGCCTGAACCCCTTATTTATTTAAATGGAGAGTTTGTTCCAAAAGGCGAGGCCAAGATTTCTGTGTTCGACCACGGTCTTCTTTACGGAGACGGTGTGTTCGAAGGGATTCGTTCCTACAATTGCCTTATTTTTAAGTTGAATGAACATTTGATTCGGCTCAGGGAGTCTGCCCATACGATTATGCTCAAACTTCCCTTGACGGCAGAAGAGATGGCGGATGCCATTGTTGAAACGCTCAAGCGGAATCATCTTCGCGATGCTTACATCCGTGTCGTTGTGACACGCGGCGAGGGCGATCTTGGGCTTGATCCTGCCAACTGCAAGTCGCCCAATTACTTCGTCATTACCGATAAAATCGTCCTTTATCCAGAATCGTTTTATCGGGATGGGATGGAGATTATCACCGTCCCGACCGTTCGAAATTTGCCTGAGGCGATTAATCCTGCACTTAAGACGCTTAACTATCTCAATAACATTATGGCAAAAATTGAGGCGAAGAATTCCAATTATAAGGAAGCGCTGATGCTGAATCATCAAGGTTATGTGGCTGAATGTACGGGGGATAATGTGTTCCTTGTGAAAAATGGCCTTGTTCAAACGCCGCCCACGTACTTGGGCGCCCTCAGGGGAATTACGCGTCAAGCCATTATGGACCTTGCACTCCGAAATGACATGCCTTGTCAGGAGCGGATTTTGACGCGGCATGACCTCTTCAACGCGGACGAGGCGTTTCTGACAGGAACGGCGGCTGAGGTTGTGCCTGTGGTTAAAATTGACGGGAGGCAAATTGGCAAGGGAAAGCCTGGCAAGGTGACGCGGAAATTAATGAGTTTGTTTCAAGATCTTACAAGAAAAGACGGTGTCAGGTACACTTTATAGTGGGACAGAAAACGGATAACAGAGAAGAGAGAACAGAGTACAGAGTACAGA
>JACQQP010000121.1 GCA_016206945.1 Candidatus Omnitrophota bacterium
CTCTACAATTTTGTACCGAACTAGCGCTTCGACTCATTTGATTTTGTGTGTTTGCTCAGCACCGTGGTGAGCGATCCGCCAAGATGCGTGGCGGGAGTCGAACCACTAGGTTAAATGATAACGCTTCACTTTATAGCCAAGAATTCTCTCAGTGACTCCCAACATTCGGGCAGCTTTTCGCTTGTTGCCGCCTGATTTTTCAAGCGCCTGGGAAAGGAGTCTTTTTTCCAAAAGCTCTACCGCGGAGGCGAGTTCCTGAGTGTCCGTTCCATTCATCTGCAGGGGTGACTCATCTGGCGGCTTAATTTTGGCCTGCAAATCAAAAGGGAAATGTTCTCTCCCAATAAGCTCACTTTGACAAATAATGACGGCACGCTCGATCGCATTTTCAAGTTCCCGCACGTTTCCAGGCCAAGAATAATTCATGATGTACTCCCAAGCATCGTCTGAAACGCGTTTTATCTGTTTGTTGTTTTCATGATTTGCTTTTTCAAGAAAATGCTGAACCAAGAGGGGCAAATCTTCCTTCCGCTCCCTGAGCGCGGGAAGAAAAATGGGTATCACATTTAGACGGTAATAAAGGTCCTCACGAAAACGACCTTCGCGAACTTCGCGTTCTAAATCTTTATTGGTAGCCACAATCAATCGGAGGTCAACGCGGATCGTCTCAACACCGCCTAAGCGTTCAAATTCCTTTTCTTGGAGAACGCGCAAAAGCTTGACTTGGGTTGAAAGCGGGATATCTCCAATCTCGTCCAAAAAAAGAGTGCCCGTGTGGGCGAGTTCGAAACGGCCTCGCTTCATCCCTTGAGCGCCTGTAAACGCTCCCTTTTCATAACCGAAAAGTTCGCTTTCCAAAAGCGTTTCCGGAAGCGCTGCGCAGGAAATCTTAATGAAGGGCTTCTCGGAACGATCGCTGTGATAATGGATCGCTTTCGCCACAAGCTCCTTACCCGTTCCGCTTTCCCCGCGCAACAGAACCGTGGCTTTTGTTGTAGAGACAAGATCGATGGAGGAATAAACGTCGACCATGCGCTTACTTTCTCCAATGATGTTGACCGGATGGAACTTTTTCTTAAGCTCAGTCCTCAGCCTTACGTTTTCAGAAGCAAGAGATTCTTTTTCTTTCTCCACTAACTTATGAATGCGAACCGCTTGTGCAATGATGGACCCAATAATCATAAGAAGGCGCACATCTTCATCAAAAGAAACTTCTTCCTGAAACAGGCGGTCCACGCTTAAAGCGCCTACGGTTTTATCTTCGAGTTTAATTGGAACGCAAATAAAGGCAATATTTGACTTCGCGACGTCACGCGCTTTGGTACGGTTCAGGAAGAGTGGCTCCTTGCCCACATTGGGAACGACGATCGGCTCGCCTGCGGCGACGACTTTGCCCGTAATGCCCTCTCCAATCTTATAGCGGCCGCGCTTAATCTCATCAAGATCAAGACCGCAGGCGACTTCAATGGAAAGCTGATTTGTCTCCGGATCAAGTAAGGTAATTGTGCCCCGTTCCATTCCAAGATGTTCATGGAGGATACCCAGAATGTCCTCGGTTACCGTTTTGAGGTCAAGAGAAGATGAAACCGCCCTCGAAATTTCACCCAAAGCTGCCATTTCTTTTACTTGGGATTTTGCTCCGCCCTTAGTCATAAAATTACCCACCCTTCCCCAAAACTGTTATCTTATGCCGGTTCGCCTTTTCAATGAAGCGCCTGCGTTCCAAGACAATCGTTTTGCCTGCCTCGAATGCGAGCGCGCACGCCCTCGCCCGAATCATAGCGGCAAGTGTCCCTAAACCAATCGTGGGAACGTCAAATCTCATATCTTGTTTTGGTTTAGACACTTTCACGACAACCACATCGCCAGCTCCAAGAGCGCCTCCTCGTAAAATCGCTTCATCAGTACCCTCAACCGCCTCAACTGCCAAAACCGCTTTGTTTTTGATCACTACGGTCTGGCCAATATCCAAGCGTCCCATTTCCTTTGCGAGATGCCAGCCAAACTCGATGTCCTCAATTTCTCTCTTGGAAGGTTTTCGAGCAGTGAGCACCCCTTTTTGAGGAAGCGTCTCCTGGCTCAACAGGCGCGTGGTATCCAAAATTTGAATTCCTCGACTGCCTAAATGATCAACAATACCTCCGAGCAACGAATCATCCGAATGATTTTTGACCCTTCCAATTGCCTTAATCATCTCAAGATCGGGCCTCACGTCCCCGCGGAATAAATTCGTTTTCGTAATTTTTCCCGCCATAATTGCTTCACGCACGCCTTCGGCTTCGAAAAACTTGATGACTCGACCCAATTGACCCAGCCGAATCCACTCTGTTTTATCCGCAAGGGAAGAAATCGTGGGATCAGTCTCACCTTGAATAGCGCATAGGACAACACGATAACCGCTTTTCTTAACCTCTTTTAAAATTAATTCAGGCAATTTCCCATTGCCGGTAATTATTCCTAAGGTCTCGTGCATCAACTCCCTCACAAGGCAGTTATTAAAATAGGCCTTCGGTTAAAGTAGGTTTACAAAAATGTAAGCACCGTTAGAGAAAAAATTCCCTTCAATTCTAGAGATTATCAAAGGAGATTCAGATATTAGGCGGATAACGTTGCTAACGCATCTCTAATGGGAAAATTATAGCACAGATACAAATTTGTAGGGGAGGGAAACATAAAAAAAGATGGTCATCGTAAGTCATTTATTCAAAGTCACTTACAAATACCGCGCTCTGAATTCTCGAGGAATTTAATCGACCTTTGAATGGCCGGGGATTGCTGAAGCTCGTTTTTGAGAATTTGGATTGCATTCTTGGTGGAAAGCCGGTAACGGAAAATAATCTTAAAAGCCCGCTTCAAAAGCATACGCTCTTCCTGAGAAACGCCTGCCCGCTCCATACCCACAACATTCAAACCGTATGCTTTTGCTGGATGTCCATCCACCATCACGTAGGGCGGAATATCTTGCACCGCCTTCGAATTACCCCCCATAATCGACAGGTAACCAATGCGAACAAACTGATGCACTCCGGATAAGCCGCCAATGACAGCCCGATCTTCGACGACCACATGGCCGGCCAGGGTTCCGGCGTTCGCAATGATCGTATTGTTTCCAATGATGCAATTGTGTGCCACGTGAGCATAAGCCATAATCAGATTATCGTTACCGATCACGGTTTCAGAATTCTCTTCGGTTCCTGGGTTAACCGTGACATACTCACGAATCTTATTCCGATCGCCAATCTTAAGATAGGTCACTCCTCCCTTATATTTCTTATCTTGAGTCATGCTTCCAATAACCGCACCTGTAAAAACTTGATTCTCTTTGCCAAGGGTCGTATGACCTTCAACAGTTACACGGGCGCCAATCGTGGTTCCATCGCCCACGGTTACGTTTGCTTCAATGATAGAATATGGGCCGACCCTAACCCCAGCTCCAAGTTCGGCCTCTGGATCGATGATGGCCGTTGGATGAATAAATGTCTTTGTCTTATGCGTTTCAATACTCATCCCATCACCCTGGGAAACAGAGTACAGAAAACAGAGTACAGAGAACAGAGTAAAAAAGAACGGGACCTAATCTTCTGTACTCTGTAC
>JACQQP010000013.1 GCA_016206945.1 Candidatus Omnitrophota bacterium
AAATCATCGCCTGGTCCAAGGACAAATATTTCCGCGCCACGTTCCCAGTTGCAACGGTCACGGCATCGTAAAAACCGTACTCCCCATAAATCGGATAGCGGCGAATCAGTTCCCGTAAATTTCTAATGGCCTCTTTCGGCGCAAATTCAAGCCCCAAAACGGCGGCATGCGGAGTCACCACGCCCGCTTTGTAACCTTTTGAACCTAAGGGCTTGACCCCAAATTCTGAATAGCCTTCTTCAGGAACAGAACTTGGGCTCATGCCCCAAACGGGATAACCCAATTCCTCCAAAGTGTATCGAATATGAACCTCAACATAGTGCATATTGTTTAGCCCCAATCCATCAGGCGCATATTTGACCTCATCCAAAATGAGCGTCGGCATGATTCCCTCAAACATAGAACCACCCCAACTGGGTACGTACGGGATGCCCTTCCATTCATAATGGCCGCCGAAGTAGGTGTACCCCAAAGTCGTCCTCGGTTCGCGCTCGATCGGGATTTGATTCTGCCAACCGTATTCCTCCGGAAAAGTCCGGTTAATTCGGAACCAATGTTCTACGGGAACCTCTCCCCTTCCGATCGCAATATAACTGGATGAGCGCGACTCTTGATAAAAGGATCCATAATGATAGTCCGAACGGACGCCCAAATGGGCGAAATAGCCGTGAGTCATTTGTTGCTCGACTTCATCATAGAAGAACTTAAAATCATGACGGCCCAGAATCCGTTCACACTGCTCCTTTAGTTCTTCAGGGAACGCATTTTTCACAACGTAAATCCCCGCATCAAACCATCCGCTGTCTACAAGAGAAACAAAATAACTGGTCTGTTCCAAGGTAGTTGTATCGTAATAATTGTAAAGAAAACCACTCTCATGGTGTTTGAGTTTTTCAACCGTGTCTAAGGTGCCCTTAATCCGCCTCACGGCCTCCTCACGCGTGATAAAACCGAAGTCATAAGCCGAGACAAGACACATCAAATAAAGACCGATGTTGGTCACATTCGTGTAATCGCCCACCCAACCGTCTTGTGCAATAGGCCGTTTCTTGCCCAGTTGAATCGTATCCAAAGGGAGCTCGTGCTCAGCGTCCACAATGTTGTCGAAGAAGCGCCACGTATCTTGAGCCATCATCATCAAAAAAGCGCGATCCTCCTTGGGAAATCTTTTTCTCGGAAGCACTTTCTCTGGGTAACCGCGCAAACGTTTTATTAGGAATTTCGCGAACTCGACTCCTTCTAACCGAACGGGCGTTTTCATTCCCTTTCGTTCCGGTTGATCGATAATGTGCTGACCCGGATTCCCGGTTTTAACGAACCTGAAATTATCAAAATAAAGGACGCCTGTTTTTTTGGAAACGCGGCGGCTCTCCAAATTGATCACAAATTCATCTAAATCCTTCCGCGCCAGCATTGGATGTTCCCAAATCTTCGGATTTGTCTGGTCAAAAAGACCGGTGAATAAATTAAGGGGAATCTGAACCGTCTGCCATTCGCCCGTTACGTTTTTGACTATATGAGTCCCTTTAATCTTGTCGATGCGTTCTTCATTCTTATATTTTTTAAGTTCAATCAAAAAAACGTCCGTAAAACCTTCTTGTTTATCCCCGCGCACTTCAAAAGCAAGGTGGTCGTACGGCGTGGCATCAAAATCCCTGAGTTTTGTCCAATAACCTGCCTTGGCAATTTCGCTTGTTTCCAAATCATAAGAAATCTTAAGCGCTTTTTTAGAGCCTCCTGCTCCGAGACCCTCCACAATCTCGTTGGCAACACTTACCTCGGGATTGTCTGGAGTTAAATTCCAGGTTCCGCTTTCTCCCTCAAAATAATTTTTGGGTTCTTCATCCTCAAAATCATCGATGAGGGCTTCAGTTGAAGTCGTCATCTTCTTTGAAGTCGTTTCTTTAAGCACAAGTTTTCCGTCAGGTCCCACCTGATAGACTTTCATAGCCCGCTCCGCCGAGCACAGAGACCCCATGGCCAAGAAAACCGAAGCTGCTAAAAATAAGGTGGAAAGAATCTTTTTCATATAAAAATACCTCACAAAAATCTACCCCCTCACCCCTCCCTCTCTTCCCCTTACCGGGGAGAGGATGTCCGCCAGAGGACGGGTCCGCCTTCTTCGTGGCGGAAAGGTGAGGGGGAAAGTGAAGTTTAGTGTACGGTGAAAAGGTACTGATTTGCAAGTCTGGATTTTTAAAGGAGGAAACAAGACGCCAAAAAAACTTAAGGAAAATAACGTTAAAGATGGGACGCTAAGGCTGTTCGCGTCTTAGGTCCTAGAATCCCGTCCTGGAGGAGGCCCCGGGAACGCTGAAATTTAGAAAGGGCCCGCTTCGTGATTTTCCCAAAATAACCCGTCGTAGGCCCATTAAAAAAACCAAGCTTTTTAAGGGCCGCCTGCAATTGTTTCACCGCATCGCCCCTGGAACCAAAGGAAAGGGTCTTACGAGCCCCGCCATTGACCTGATTCAGAAGCGTGGTGAGGTCCCGCCAGAGTTTCTTGCTGCCCAAGACCGACACGATGATGTTTCGCGATCCTTCCTCAATGAAGCCAACGAAACAATATTTTGCCCGCTGCGTATAACCTGTTTTTCCAATGACTCGCTCGCCGCGCAGAAGCATTTTATTATGACTTTTCAGGTGATACCGCCGTCCGCTTGCGGTTCGAATGGAAGCATTTCTTTGCCTCAAGATGGAAATGATCACTTCGTTTCTCAAGGCAGCTTGCATGAGGATCGCCAGATCGTAAGCCGTCGAATACTGCCCTTCCTCAGGAAGACCGCTCGCATTCACAAAACGGGTGCTGTGCGCGCCCAAGCGCCGAGCCTTTTCAGTCATCACATCCGCAAAAGCACGTTCAGAACCCGAGACCGCGATGGCGAGAGCCTGTGCGGCATCGTTAGCCGATTTGATCAGGATGGCCTTCAACAAATCGCGCACCCGAATTTGATCTCCGCCTCGAAGGTAAAGCTTACTGGCTTGAGCTTTTTCCACACGCGGACTGATGGTCACCCAACGATCTAATGGGAGTGAATCTAAGACCACCAAAGCGGTGACGATCTTGGCGGTACTTGCAGGAGGTTGCTTTCGGTGGGGTGCTCTTGAAAAAATGATTTTCTGTGAACCCGGTTCAAGAAGCAACGCGGATGGAGCGGTCAAAGAAACAGACGCCTCGGCCAATGGTACTGGAATTAGAAATGGCCGAAGAAGGAGTAAGATGAGAGAAATAGAAATGATTCTTCTGATATTCATTGGATTAATTAAAACGGCTAATTCTTTGAATTCTTTAAGGCAGGTTCTACGCCGACTTTCCACGCCCAAATCTCTGACCTACCTTCCAAAAAATTCTCTTAGGCCAAACGAGGCTTATGCCAAAACGTCAAAGGAAATGCACTATGGTCTTTCTTTCGGAAGTACTTCCGTGCTTCCTGAATGGAAATCCGCTTTGGCTGGACGGTTGGGTTTTGGATGCTTGCGTCTGTCTGATTTTTCTGACGTTCGTCAGTTTTTCTCAACTCAACACCTCGAGAAAAAGATGAGCAATTCTATAATCTAAAACCAAAAAAATCAATGAAGCAAACACAAGCCCCTGCATGCTCTACTCAGCTAAACAACATGGAAAAATTCATAAGTATAAGCTTTACAATTAGATAGGAAAAATCTAGGACCGCTTTACGACGGGAATGTAATCCGTTTTTAGAGGACCCGTATAGATCTGGCGAGGACGTCCAAGGCGAGGCGGCTTTGTCTCCCTCATCTCCTTCCAGTGGGCAATCCAGCCAGGAAGGCGCCCAATCGCAAACATGACGGGGAACATATTTGTAGGAATTCCCAACGACTTGTAGAGAATACCGCTATAAAAATCGACGTTGGGATAAAGCTTGCGGCTAATGAAGAAGTCATCCCTGAGCGCTACTTCTTCAAGTCTAAAAGCAATCTCGAGAAGAGGATCTTCAACTCCCCGTTTACTGAAATACCGATCGCAAGCCGCTTTAATCACCTTGGCCCTGGGATCAAATGTCTTATAGACACGGTGGCCAAAACCTGCGAGACGCACCTTTGAATTAGAATCCTTCACTTTAGCAACGTATTGCTTGACGTCACCGCCGCCCCCGTGAATTTCCTCAAGCATTTCCATTACTTCCTGATTCGCTCCACCATGCCAAGGACCCCACAAAGCGCAGATTCCAGCCGCAATACAAGCAAAAAGATTCGTTTGGGCACTTCCGACCAACCGCACCGTGGAGGTGCTGCAATTCTGTTCATGATCGGCGTGAAGAATTAAAAGTAGATTGAGAATTCGCACTGCTTCATCATCCACTGGATATTCCTCGCCCGGCAAGGAAAACATCATGTGAAGAAAATTGGCGCAATAGTTCAAAGCTCGATGCGGATAAATAAAAGGCTGGCCGATCGATTTCTTATACGAGTAGGCAGCGATGGTTCGCACTTTCGAAAGTAACAGGGCCGAAAATTTACGAACTTCGGACTCATTCTGCTTATTGGGATCTCCGGACGGAACGTGAAAACCAGATAAGATGGTGACCATGGCGGAGAGAACGGCCATCGGATGCGTGGCGCTGGGAATGCCGTCGAAAATATGTTTGAAATCCTGATGAAGGCTGGCATGTTCCGTAAGTTCCTTTGAAAACTGGTCCGCTTCTTTCTTATTTGGCAGCTTTCCACTGATGAGAAGGTAAGCCGTTTCAACGAACGTGGACTGTTCTGCAAGTTGTTCTACGGGAATACCCCGATAACGCAAAATGCCTTTCTCGCCGTCAATAAAGGTGATCGCGCTTAAACAAGAACCTGTATTCGCATAACCATAATCATAGGTGATAAAAGAAGTTTGAGAGCGAAGATCACCAATATCAAACGCCTTCTCACCCTCTGTGCCAACGATTACAGGCAGCTCAAGGTTCTTGCCATCTATTTTCAGAAGCGCTTTCTCCTTCACTAGACCTTCACCCTTCTTAGATTTCAACTCCGAATTTTGTATACTCAAACGCAAGACCTCCATTAAATCGGGGTATTATACGGTAGGAGAATTGCAAAGTCACCTGCCAATTTTTTAGGACATAACCTGACGAAGTAGGACGCTTAGGAGTGAAATTGGGGTGAGCGACGGGAATTGAACCCGCAACCCCAAGATCCACAATCTTGTGCTCTAACCAAATTGAGCTACGCTCACCATAAAGTCGTTTGAGCTACACTTGCGCCAACGCGCAAGTGCTGCTTCGCGGAGACCTTGACGGTCTCCTGCGATCTGCGCTCACCATGAAAATGATCTGAGCTACACTTGCGCCAGCGCGCAAGTGCTGCTTCGCGGAGACCTTGCATTTGACGCCGATGCGTCAAATACTGTGCGTGAGGATATTGACATCCTCTACGCACATGACGGTCTCCTGCGATCTGCGCTCACCATGAAAGAAAGTGAAAAGTTAAAAATCAAAATGGAAAAAAGTTCCCTTTTTTAACCTTTTTCCTTTTGACTTTTTCCTTCTTGGAAGTAAGGATTATCCTACGTTATTTGGAAGAACGCAATCCGAATCTCTTAAAGACGGCCATCTCATCCATTCTGAGCACCAGGGCCATCCCCAGATAAACTAAAATTCCAATGATAATCGTACCAAAAACAATGATGGCCTTCCACGCGGAGGACGGATTCGAATCAAACCCAAAAATTCGGAGCATCACGAGACAGCCAACGCCCATGAACGCAGAAGCAATTGCTATTTTGACGAAACTCGTGCGGAACTGAAGCCAATCAAACGCACCATGACGCTTTTGAAACGCGATAAGCAATTGAAGCACGCTTGCCGCCGCTACAATGGAAGTTGCCAAAGCTATACCTCCTTGCTTTAACGGCTGCATGAGAATCCAATTGAGCACAAGGTTTGCAAAGAAAGACACCGCCGCAACCTTAACGGGCGTTTTTGCATCCTGTACCGAATAAAACGCAGAAATCAGAAGTTTAACCGCCGAAATAAAGAAAAGTCCAAGTGCATAATAAGCGAGCGCAATGGCTGTCTGTTCCGTATCCCAAGGAGAAAAACGCCCGCGTTCAAACAAGACATTGACAATCGGATCCGCTAAGAGAAATAATCCAACCGTCGCCGGAATGGTAATGAACGACATCGCCCGCAGTGAGAATAAAACGGTTCGCTTGACTTCGTCTATATTCTTCTCGGCCGCCAACCGAGACATTTCGGGAAGCGCAACGGTAATCAGCGAAATCACAAAGATACCTAAAACAAGTTCCATCACGCGATCCGCATAATAAAGCTGGGAGACACTTCCCTCCCTCAGGAAAGAAGCCATCAAAGAATCAACCAGCAAATTGATTTGATGGATTCCCATACCAAGGGCGCTCGGCCCAAACAGAATCCCAATCCGGCGAACCATGGGGTGAGCAAACGAAAACCCGACCTGAAAACGCATTCCTTTCCTAATGGCTAACGGCACTTGGCAGGCAAACTGCAGAACGCCGCCGCACAAAACACCGAAGGCGATACCGATGGCTGGATCTGGTACAAAATGCGCTAAAGTAAATGCAGAGAGGATGACCGCGAGATTAAAAAAAACGGGACTCAGTGCCGGTACCGCGAAATGACCAAATGAATTTAAGACACCCATTAAAAACGCGGCGAGTGCCACAAAAAGAAGATAAGGCGCCATTAAACGTGTCAGGAAAACCGTAAGTTCCCATTTGCCCGGAATTCCAAAAAAACCTGGAGCCAGAACCCGAACCAGCCATGGAGCAAGAATGATTTCCAAAAGGACGATTCCACTCGTCAACAAAGCAAGCGTATAGAAAAATTTTCTCGTAAAGGCCCAAAGTTCTTCCGGAGTATGTTCTTGGCGGTACTGAACAAATACAGGAACAAAGGCGGCGTTCATGGTTGCTTCAGCGACAAAACGGCGAAAGAGATTGGCCAGCCGAAAAGCGACGGCAAAGGCGTCCATTCCCATCCCGGCCCCCAATACCCATGCCAAAGCCGCGTCGCGGAAATATCCAAAAATGCGGCTTACCGTCGTCACCAAACCAATCGTTCCCGCTGATTTAAGAAGTCTGCGTTCTTTTTCCATTCAATAATTCTCTTCGTAGCCCCTCACCCCTTGCCTCTCCCCCTTCAAGGGGGAGAGGTTAAAGGTGAGGGGGAAGGTTTGAGTTTCCAAAACAGTGTACTAGATTTTCCGCCACCTTTTGTTAAAATAACGGCGCTATGTTCTCCTACTTGATCAAAGGCGGTCCGCTCATGATCGCTATTGGCTTAAGCTCCATCGCAGCCGGGACCTTTGCCATCATTGAAGGGTACCGTCTGTGGCAAGCTTTGCGGGATCATTCCAAAGCACTCGCCGACTTAGAACAACCCATTCAAAAACGAGATTGGACGCGTGCGCTCCAGGTTTCCGATAAGTACAATCATCCCTTTTTAAAACCCTGGCGAACGGCATTTTTTCTTTTGATTGAAGGCAAAAGTGACCTCCGCGACATCGAAGAAGCAGTCTCTGCTGAGGGAACTCGATTAATCTCCTATCTCGAATCGGCATTAAAACCCCTCGGTGCGCTCACCGCCGTTCTCCCCATGCTCGGCTTTCTGGGAACTATTTTGGGACTCATCTTAAGCTTTGAACATTGGGAACACATGGGCGCTCAAGTCAGCATTAGTGCTCTAGCCGGCGGCATTTATCAAGCCATGATCACCACCGCCGCTGGCCTCATTGCGGCAATTCCCTATCACCTTTTATATTATTATTTTCACGGTCAAGCTGAGAAGACAACACTTGAATTCTCACGGGCCACCACGCAACTGTTCCGCTGGATCAAAGAAGGGCTTCTGAGAGAACCCTCACTTCCCACGGAATCGCTCCTCAACACAAACCGGTGATGGGATGATCCCAATCACCTGCTTTTCTCGCGTTTCATTCAGGTGGTTGAACTTTGAAACGCGAGAATTTCTTTCAGAAATCAAAGAGCGCACCTTCATAATTAAGTGCGCTCTAGTAAAGCAGGTGATGGGATGATCCCATCACCTCCACGTACGCTGCCTTCTCTTAACATGGGCAGCGTATTTTCGAAGAAAATGCAAGAGCACGCTTCACTGGGAGTACAAGATTGCATCTTAAAGCGTGCTCCTGCCGCGGAGGTGATGGGATGATCTTCCGGCTCAAATCCAAAGCGCCTCATGTGATGGAGACCATTGCGTTCGCAGACATCGTGATTAACCTCTTTGTCTTTTTCTTTATTACGTTCGGCCTCTTTGCCACGTTCGATGCTGCCAAAAGAGGAACTCTTCCGATCGAACTTCCAAAAGTGCAATATCCGGCGAAGGATGCACCCGAGAATCATTTGATCGTCATGATTGACCGTAAGGGTTTGCTTTATCTCGGGCCTCACAGGATCCCACTTTCTAAACTCAAGGCGACGCTCAACCACGAACTTTCCTTGAGGAAGGAAAAGAACGTGGTCATCCGGGCCCACCGCACCATTTCTCTTGACCGGTTTGTATCAGTCCTGGACGTTGTGCGCACCACAAAAGCCAAAGCAGTTTCGATCGAAACTGAATTATAGACTTCATCTAACCTTTAATTGTCATCCCCTGATTTTTACTCTCCGCCTTCCGGATCGAAATGAACCGTTACATCAGCGCCCGGAAAGCGTCCCCGAATCCGCTTGATGAGCGCCTCGGTCAGCTCGTGAGCGCGCGCAAACTTCTCTTCTCCCCTAATCTCGAAGTGAAAATCGATAAATCTCTGATGCCCAATTTTTCTGGTCCTTAAATTATGAAAGCCGACAATCCTCGGATCAAATGTGAGAATGATTCGTTCCAATTCTTTTTGCTCCCCAGTAGGAAAGGCCCGATCGAGCAGCTCATCGACCGACCTTCTAAAAACGCCGATGGATTGGTATAAAATATAAACAGCGATCACCGAAGCGATCGCAAGATCCCAAACGCTCTCGCCCGTAAAACGGACGGCAATTAAAGCCGCGATCACGCCTACATTGGTGATGAAATCCGTTTTAAAATGGAGCGCCTCCGTTCCCACAATAATGGAATCCGTTTCGCGCAAGACGCGCTTGAGCTTGAGTACCAGAAAAAAAGTCAAGAACATGGATACTATCATAACGCCAATGGCCACAGGCACGCGGGTCAATTCAACTCCGCGGATGAGACGGCGGAGCGCCTCCGCCACAAGGTAGATGCCGCTCGCTGATATGATCATGCTTTGAAAGAGACCGGCAAGACTTTCGATCTTGCCATGTCCGTATAAGTGCTCACGGTCAGCAGGCTTATCCGCTTCTTTGACCGCAATCCAATTGACTGAAGAAACAAGCACATCCATGAGCGAGTCAACGGCGGAAGCAACAAGTCCCAAGGACCGAGTCATGAACCCTACGGATAGCTTAAACAGGGTGAGAAAAAACGCGGTAGCGATGGCCCATTGAATCGCTTGAAGTTTCTTCTGGGTTTGGATCTGATCAGGTTCGTGAGCCATCGCTTGCATCAGATCGCGGACAAAGGTTGATCGCCCTGGAGATGTTTTTCCATTCTTCTTCCAATCAAAATGGAAAGCTCAAACAGGAGCCAAAGCGGCAAGGCAAACAAACACTGAGTGACCATGTCTGCCGTAGGCGTCAAAATGGCAGCTACAACAAAGAGGATGACGACCACCACTTTCCTCTGGCCAACTAAAAACTGAGTTCGCAACACTTTAAGCCATATCAGCCCAATTAAAACAACAGGAACATCAAACATCACGCCAAACGCAACGAGAAACGAAAGAAAAAAAGAGAGGTAAGAACCTAATGAAATGAGCGGCGTCAACATCGAAGAACGGAAATCGAGAAAAAATCTCAAGGCGATCGGGACCACAACCCAATAAGCGAATAAAGCGCCGAAGAAAAACAAGATGGTGGAGGCGCCTGTGAGCGCAGCAACGATCCGTCTTTCACTTGGATAAAGGCCCGGTGAGACAAACTGCCAAAGTTGGGTGAACACCACAGGGAGAGCAAAGATAACGCCGCTCACCGCTGAGATTTTAATCTTGGCCAAGAATGCTTCGAAAGGCGAGAAAAAATAAAGGCCATTCACGCGATCCAGAACCGGTGCTGTCGCGAGCGCTATGAGCAAATCTGAAACTAAGAAACTGATTACGCCCAGGAGCAAAATGGAAAGACCAACAATAAACAGTCTTTTTCTTAATTCTTCCAAGTGATCTACGAGGCTAAATGTTTCTTCCATAAACGCTCATCGTTAAACTGCGCCCGGGCCGATTCGAACGGCCGACCCTCTGCTTAGAAGGCAGATGCTCTATCCGACTGAGCTACGGGCGCAAAACTACATTACATTAGTGCCAAAACGATTATTTATTAAAAGTTTTGCGCCAGTCCCGACGCTTTTTGTCGGGATGGGTGCGTTAATCACAACCACTGCTCTACACCCTCGGCCTTCGGCCGTCGGGTGCTGCTCCGCTTCGCTCCGCCGTCCGACTGAGCTACGGGCGCAAACAACCTTAATATTTCTTTTAATTAATCGAGGTTTGCGCCAGTGCCGACTTCCCATATTAATTCATTAAAGTTCGGCGCGGGCGCATTAAGTAAATGTAACACCCTGCGCTTCGCTTCGGGTGCTGCTCGGACAATACTGATGTCCTCGCCGAATTCGCGCCAGTCCCGACGCTTTTTGTCGGGGCGGGCGCGATCGATGATTAACTCTTTCTCTTCAGGATTTTACTGAAAGAAAAGATGGTCAGCCAAATAATAATAGCCCAACTCAGCACCATAAAAATCCAGCCGCTTAATCGCATCTATATCCTCTTTACTCCTTCACTCCCACCCTCTCTCCCTAGAGGGGGAGAGGATTCCGCCAAACACCGCGGCGGATCCGCCACGAACTTTGGCGGAAAAGGTAAGGGGGTGCAACTTATAGAACCACTTCTAGTTCTTTTTCTTTCGCTCTTCGTCGGAATCCGTTTTTCCCTGAATCGCTTTCCGAAATTCCTTAATGCCTTCGCCCAAAGCTCTTCCGAATTCGGGAAGTTTCTTTCCGCCAAACAGGAGAAGAACAACAAGGAAAATGACCAGAAGCTCAAGAGGTCCTGGCATACTCATGGGTTTTACCCCTTTCTGATGGTAAGCCTTTTAAGGGCTTATTCTAACGAATTCAAAGGCAGGATGACAAGCGCTTTAAAGCAGGATTTCGTCAATGACGCATGGGGTCAATTCAACTCATTAATCGAGATGGTTCGGTCAAACAGCGAACCAAGATAGGAATGACCATTTAAAGAAAGGTCTGAAACGATCACTTGATTAATCCTGTTTTTTTCATCTGAGGTCATGGAAATACGCTCGGCCCAAGTGGAATGAATGATAAAAAAACGGCCGTCCGCTTCACCGATGTAAAGCATCATATGGAGCGGCATCTTAAGCAAAGTGATTCCCGGCGTTGCGATTCCCAAAGCAGCTGCCTTTTTATTCCGATCCTCCATCGGATTGAAGTGCCCAAGTTGAGTCCCAATAATCGCCTGTTGATCCGAGTCGCGCGGCAGATCCATTCCCATGCTCAAAAACACATCGTGCGTAAAGCCAGAACAATCCCGTCCGTTATACATTCCTCCCCAGCCGTAACGCGCCCCAAGCAGCTTAAACGCCTGTCGGATAATATTTCTCTGAGTAAACGGCGGAAACCCGACGTGGACGTCGCTATCCCGATGAATGTAGTATTCTTTTAATCGAACCCGTCCATCACCAGCGCGAAGAGGCATTTCTACAACGTAGCCACTCTCCTTCTTATTCACCAAGGGTAATACGGTCCCCATCGTCGGCCTCTGATACTCTTGAAAGCAATCCGGATCAAGACAAACGGAAACGCTTTCTCCCGTAATGGCGAGGAATCGGTCGGTTTTGACTTTCTCCCGAAGCGCTTGCCTGCCCGCAAAGAGCGCAATGTATTTCGATTTCACCCATCCTCTCACGTAAGGAGCCTGCACATAATACCAGCGGCCGTCTTTGGAGGTATGCAAGACGGCAACCGGCGTCCACAGTTTGATCAGCGTAAATTGAAGCTGATCGAATTCGATGTCCCCTTTTTCTTCGAGCATTTTGGTATCGGTGGGCAATGCTCTTACCGAAGTGGCGCGAGTCGCTACACCCCATTTCATAGAAAGTGGGTTTGGAACCGCTTCCGAGTTCACGTTCGGTTCGATTTCATCGCTAAAAAAACGCTTTGGAATATATTTGTCATGGAGATCGAAAAGTTTGCGATTCGAGACGGTCTCATATTCCAACTGAATTTGCTTGCGGATCTGCGTGCCATTTGGGAGCACTCCGGGTTCAAAAATATCGATCCGTTCGTGAAGCATCATGTCAATTTCTTTATTGAAGAATTTGAGTTCTTCCGGTGATTTCAATACCCGGTCAGGATTCGGCAGGCGATGGATCCAATAATCTGCCGAAAGCTGCTCCGGCGTCACGCCCGTGAGCATGAGCGGTCCGCGCGGCAGCGCAGGCATCGATTCTCCAGGCGCCAGGCCTTCCATGTAACTCATCCGCGAGGCGTCCGTCCCGGAAGCAGGTTTTGACTGAAGCTCCTGGGCCAAGACGGGAGGCGAAATGAGAACGCCCACTAAATAAAGGAGGACGATTTTCTTGTTCATCGGGTGTTATTATATTACGGATCAACCCAAACTTAAATTAAGAAAAATTTTCAAAACAGGAGTTTTAAATCAGCAAAATTGAGCGAAATTGGCGGGACTATGAAAAGCAGTGTCTTACAAGAATTCTAGTGCTTCGACTCATTTGATTTTGTGTGTTCGCTCAGCACTGTGGTGAGCGACAATTGAAATTGGCAGTCCTTCGACA